>CAMYZR010000072.1 GCA_947303905.1 uncultured Atopobiaceae bacterium | reverse complement strand
AGAGGTTGTCGTCGATGGAGTAGGGCTTGGCGGCGGTGGTGGGCACCGGCACGTCATGCTCGGCCGCCCACTCCATCTCCTGCTCGCGCGTCAGGAGGTCCCACTCGCGCACGGGAGCGATGATCTCGAGGTCGGGATCGAGGGCGTGGATGCAGGTCTCAAAGCGCACCTGGTCGTTGCCCTTGCCCGTGCAGCCGTGGGCGATGTAGTGCGCGCCATGCTTGTGGGCATAGTCCACCAGGTACTTGGCGAGCATCGGGCGGGACAGGGCGGAGAGCAGCGGGTAGGTGTCCTCGTAGAGGGCGTTGGCTGCGATGGCCTTGGTCAGCACGCGGCTGGCGTAGGACTTGCGCAGGTCGACGGCGTCAGAATAGATGGCGCCCATGTTGTAGGCCTTCTGCTTGACCCACTCGAGGTCGGACTCGTCCTGACCGACGTTTCCGCAGATAGCGATGACGTCGAGGTCCTTCTCGATCTGCAGCCACTTGACCATGACCGAGGTGTCCAGGCCGCCGGAGTATGCCAGAACTACCTTATCCCTACCGTTGCTCATGATCTTATCCTTTCTCGCGGTTGCCCGCTGTAATTCCGCTCAGTTCGCTTTGTTTCAGGTTTTCGTATCGCAGTGTCTTGTTTTGCCTTTGTGCTGTATATCCGCTGCTAGCCAGTATCGTCGGTTTGTATCGACATGAAAAAACCCGGCGATGCCGGGTGCCGTCTGGTCCGTATGTGCGCTTGAGGATTACCTCGTGGACCTAAGACAACACGCGCTGGCGTCGCAGCGTGGTACGTCGGTCCTGGCGTCGGAGGGTGCTCTGCTGAGCTGAAGTGCTATGCATATATGCCCCTCCTTCTGGTTCCACGGCTTATGCCTGTTCAATACGGAAGTACCGTACCGCAGCTATGCAAATCCGTGCAATGCTGATTGGTGCATTGATGCCGTTTCGAAACATTGCGTCCACGAGGTGCACACCGATGGCCACACAAGACGTTGGGGGCAGTCCCTTTGTCCCCTGCACCTTCGCTGGACATGAAAAACGCCCCTTTGCGGGGCGTCGTCTGAACAATATGGCGGAGGAGGAGGGATTCGAACCCTCGTAGGACCTAGGCCCTAAACGGTTTTCGAGACCGCCGCATTCAACCACTCTGCCACCCCTCCGTAAGGGTGACGCGGCGCCCCTAAGGACGCCGCGGGTCTGTCTGGCGGAGAGTCTGGGATTTGAACCCAGGATACGCTTTCGGCGTATACACGATTTCCAATCGTGCTCCTTCGGCCACTCGGACAACTCTCCGTGAAATCGCATGCCTAAGCATACCAGAATTTTCCGCAGTGTACAGTATCAATCTTCGAGCTCGCAAACCTTCACCTTCTCGTGCACCACCGCTTCAAGTATCCGCAGGATGCGCGCCGCAACGCTAGAGTAAGATAGACGCCACCAAACCCAAGAACAAAGAGATGCCATGCTCCCCCTTCCAGACCTCTTTGCCAGCCAAAGCCCTACTGCAGCCAGCATGCCAGTCCCGGTCTGGCTCGATCTTGCCGCCGTGGTCGTGGGCTCCTTCTCTGGGCTCTTCTACGCACGCGAGCGCAAGCTCGACCTCATCGGCTTCATCGGCCTCGCAATCCTCTGCGGTTTGGGCGGCGGCCTCGTGCGTGACACGATCATGCAGGTGGGCGATGTCTACATGCTGCGTTCCAACTGGGCCATCGTGGTCGCCATCTCGGCGGGAGTGCTCGGCTTTCTCTTCCCGGCCTCGATCAACGCGCACCCCAACCTCATGGAGTGGGTCGACATCCTCTCGGTGGGGCTCTTTGCCGCCGCCGGCACCGACAAGGCCATCATCTACCAGCTGAATCCCGTCCCCGTCATCTTCATGGGCGTCATGACCGGCGTGGGCGGCGGCATGATGCGCGACGTCTTCCTGGGGGAGGTCCCACGCATCTTCAGGCGCAGCAACTGGTATGCGCTCTGTGCCGTGGCGGGATCCGTCGCGTACTACCTCTGCGTGCTGCCACTCGCCTTGGACAAGGTTTGGTCGGCCGTTGTCTGTGTGCTGATCACCGTGCTGCTGCGCCGCGTGAGCCTACGCTACAACATTTACTCGCCCGCCGAGGTCGACCTGGGTCCCGGCCTCAAGAAAGCCGCGTACGACGTTGCCCAAGCCGCAAAAGAGGTCACGGACAACGAGGCAGACCACGCCCTCCAGCTGCATCAGCGTCAACGGGCGCGTCGCAAGAGCAGCTCGAATCACCGGGCGTAGGGCTCTGTCCCGTCGATGGGTAACCTTATACGATAGGGCTGGCCATACGCCTGTTCAGGTGCGCCAGTCTGGGAAATAGGCTAGAGTAACGAGTCCGCTTCGCCCGCAGGCGCTGGGTCACTCCACACAAAGTCGTCTCCGTTACCTCGTCCTTCGAAGTACGAGTACGCTGATGAGCGCATCAGCGTAGTCATCGGAGTCGTCGGCTACGGCTCCTTCGTAGCAAATGGCGTAGATGCATGGCGCGGTCATGCCAAAGGACTCGTCGCCCCCCGAGCGCTTGATAGCCTTCACCTTCTCGCGCGCGCCAACAAGGCATGCCTCTTCTCCGTCGTCGGAGAACTCGTAAATCCCCACATCGCCCTTGGCGTCACCTATGGCAAGAAGCACGTTTATCACCTGACCCTCGGCGAGACGATCCAGCAAGCTGCGGGGATATCCGAGGTTCGTGGTTGTTCTGAGCTGCCATGATGTCCCCTTGTGACGATGCTTGTACTACTCAAGCCGTACGTGATGCCCGTAAGACAGGATACCGCGAGCCCTACTTCTTGACCAGACCGTGGCGGACGTTCCACTTGCGTCGCTCGATGTCCGACAGGATCTTCTTGCGCATGCGGATGCTCTTGGGCGTGATTTCCACGAGCTCGTCGTCGGCAATGTACTCGAGCGCCTCCTCAAGCGTGAAGGTGCGCGGGGGAGTCAGCTGCACGGCGATGTCGGCAGTGCTGGAACGCTGGTTGCCCAGCTGCTTGGTGCGCGCGATGTTGACGACCATGTCGCCAGGCTTGCTGCGCTCGCCCACCAGCATGCCCTCGTAGCACTCGTCGCCAGGTCCCACAAACAGGGCACCGCGCTCCTGCAGCGTGCCCAGCGCGTAGGCGACTGCCTTCTCGGTGGACATCGAGATCATCGCGCCGTTGGGACGGTTGCCGATGTCACCAGCAAACGGACCGTACTCGAGGAAGGTGTGGTAGAACACAGCCTCGCCATGCGTGACGTTGAGGATACGGTTCTTGAGACCCATGATGCCGCGCGTCGGAATCTTGAACTCGAGGTGCGTCTGCGTGATGCCGGCCTCCATGTCGGTCATGGTGCCACCACTGTTGCCGAAGACCTCGATGACCTTGCCGGAGTATTCGTTGGGGCACTCGACCACGGCCTGCTCTATCGGCTCCAGACGCTCGCCACCCTCGCCCTTCTTGAAGAGCACGCGCGGACGGCCCACCTGGAACTCGTAGCCTTCGCGGCGCATCTGCTCCATCAGCACCGAAAGGTGCAGGATGCCGCGCCCGGCCACCTCGACGCCCGTCTTGTCGGCCAGCTCCTCGATGCGCATCGTGACGTTGTTCTCAGATTCCTGGTCAAGACGCTCCTTGAGCTGACGTCCACCAACGATGTCTCCGTCTCGCCCTACAAGCGGGCTGGTAGACGCCTCGAAGACGACCGCCATCGTCGGAGGGTCAATCTCGATGGGATCGAGCTCGACAGGATTGTCTGGGTCGGTGTAGACATCACCGATATCGGTGCCATCGATGCCAACCACTGCACCGATGTCTCCCGCAGAGACCTCGCTGCACTCCTTGCGTCCCAGGTAGTCGAAGGTGAAGAGCTGCTTGACCTGGCCCATGGCACGGCTGCCGTCGTTCTTGACCACGAGGATCTTGTCGCCTTGGTGGATGGTGCCGGAGAACACACGACCGATGCCGATGCGACCAACATAGCTGGAGTGATCTACCGTCATGCACTGCATGGCGAGCGGCCCGTCCACGTCCACATCGGGCGCGGGCAGCGCTTCTATGATCATGTCGAGCAGGGGATACATGTCCTGGCCTCCGTCATCGGGGTCAAGGCGCGCGAAGCCGTTGACGGCTGAGGCGTAGACCACGTGCTCCATAGCGAACTCGAGCTGCTCATCGTCGGCACCGAGATCCATCATCAGATCGAGCGAGTCGTTGAGCGCCTTGTCGGGTGTAGCGCCTTCGCGGTCGATCTTGTTGATGACCACCATGATTCGAAGACCGCACGCGATGGCGTGGCTGAGCACGAATCGCGTCTGGGGCATGGGTCCCTCTGCAGCGTCTACCAGCAGCAGCGCGCCATCAGCCATCTTCAGGACGCGCTCGACCTCGCCACCGAAGTCAGCGTGGCCCGGAGTGTCGATGACGTTGATCTTGATGCCCTGATAGCTGATGGAGATGTTCTTGGCCAAGATGGTGATGCCGCGCTCGCGCTCCTGATCGTTGGAGTCGAGCACGCGCTCCTGGACTTGTTGGTTCTCGCGGAACGCACCAGACGCGCGCAGCATCTGGTCGACGAGCGTGGTCTTGCCATGGTCGACGTGCGCGATGATGGCTATGTTGCGAATGGCTTCTTGGAGCATGCTGGTCCTCTTCTGCCGCTAGGTGTGGCTTCTAGCCGATTTTTCCTTGCAAAGTGTAGCAGCAAGAGGACGCAACTTCGGGCTGTTCGTCAGGGTTCACGGATGTAGCAGAGTGACAACAGGTCGCCTGCCGGTCGGCGGAGTCAGTTCCCCAGCAGGTTGTCCACTTCGCCAGCAGGGGCAGGATCGCTCCATGCGAGCCCATCTCCTGCGCCTCGCCCATCATAGAGCGAATATGCGGAGTAGGCAGTTCGGCCCTTCTCTCCAAACTCCATGATGAGGGCGTCGATGAAGGAGCCCGTCTCGTCGGCTACGGCACCCTCGTAGCAGATGGCGTAGCAACGAGGCGCTCCGATACCCAGCGAGGCATCGCCCTTGGAACGTCGCAGGGAACGCACCTTGTCGCGAGCGCCAGTCAGACAGGCTTCTTCCCCGTCGTCGGCAAACTCGAAGTCGACAGCATTGTCGCCCCCATCGGCCACCGATAGAAGCACGTTCACGTCCACACCCTCGGCCAGACGGTCGAGTGCCTCACCCATCAGTGAGCACGACAAGTCGTCGAGCTGGGGAGAGATCCGCTGGGCATCCGTGCTCCTATTTGCCATCATTTCCTCCTGGTATTGCATGCCCCTCGCCGTACCGCAAGCCTTTGGTCGAGACGCCAGCCCGAGTACCGCCTGGACTTTGTCACCATGCGTTTCTCAAGCTGGCGCTCAGAAATCCGAATCAGACCTCTGGCTCGATTATCTGCATTATCTCGGAGTGGCGATTGACGATGAGGTAGCCGTGCCCTGCTGCATCGAACTCCATGCTCTCAAACTCGCGCAGCGGCGTCAGGAACTCCGTATGGATGTCCCCAGGCGTAAGCTCCCCTGCAATCAGGGGACGCATCTCTACGGAGAGAAGGGCTGCGTCGTTCACCACGTAGAGCGTGTCAGTGATCGGGTTCCACGAGACACCTTGGAGCGTCGCACCTGCAGGATAGCGCACGCTCTGGGTCAGGAGTCGGATGAGGACCTTGTCGCAGTTATCGCTAATGCGTCCCTGGTAGATGCGCAGCGATCCCTCCGGAGACTTATCCCACGTGGCACCGGAACGCTTGACGTAATAGAAGTTGCCGCACTCGTCGAATGTCAGCGTAGAGGCGAAGTCGGTAGTGCCGGTGTGGAAGCGAATCTGTCCCACCGCGTCGAGCGTCTCGGTGTCGATGAGGGTCAAGTCGCTGTACTCGTCAGAGCCAGCGGCAGAGAGCCAGAGCCTGCCCGTCGAAGGATCGATGTCCATGCACTGGCCATGGCCCATGTAGATGGTCGGCCCGACCGTCATGCAGCTCCGCCACGTCTCGTCATACAGGCGCACGCCCGTCGCAAACTCGGAGAGGTCGCCCTCCATGGCCCCGAGCTCACGCAGACGCACGAGGTCGTACTTGATGATGCGGCCCGTCTGATCGGGGCTGTGCCCGTAGCCATCCGGGTAGGCAACGTATGCCACCGTGCCATCCGGGCTCATGCACATGGCCTGCGGATTGCCCAGATCGGCCGAGTACTCCAGCGTGACAGGCAGCTGCACCAGCGTCCTGAACTCAAGGAACAGGTCTCCGTCGAGGTATTCGAGGAAGTGCGGGTCGGGGTCGTAATGGCCTGCATGGACATAGTCCTTCGACGACTGGAGGCCGAAGTACTGGTTCTCGACGGCGACGTAGCTGTCATTGGTGTATTCAAGCATCGCGGGAGTGCTCTGCTCGTACACGCCGGGGGAGACCTCCTCGGTGGTCACCGCATCGAAGTTCCAGGCATAGTTGAGGTAGATGCCCGGATCCTCCTGCTCGGCCGCCTGCGGCTCGGCTTCAGGTTCGGCCTCATCCTCGCCTTCGGAGTATTCGTACTCCTCGTCGTAGTATTCGTCCTCGTAGCTGTACTCATCCTCGTAGATGACGTACAGTTCTTTCGCAAATGTTGAGAACGGGGGTGCGGACAAAAAGTTGGACTCGGACGAGTCCGGATTGGAGTCCGCATGGCTTATAGTTACCGCATGAAGAGGGACGCGCTCGACCTCTGGTTCTCGATGGAGGGCGCGATGTCCGTGGACGACTTCGTCGCCGAGCTGGGCTACCCGTCCGCCGGCTGCATGCGCGGGTGGATAAGGCGGGACCCGAGGCGCGACCCCGACAGGGCGACCTACAAGTCGAGGCCGGTGCTGACGAAGCTGGAGTGCATCAG
>CAMYZR010000071.1 GCA_947303905.1 uncultured Atopobiaceae bacterium | reverse complement strand
ATGCTGCGCGTCCAGCTCGAGCGCATGGAAGGCGCCGCCATCCCGTCCCGCCGCGAGTACAACCGCCTCTACGGCCTGTCGCTCGAGCGCGAGGCACGCATGAAGGACAACGCGATCATCTGCCACCCGGGCCCGATGAACCGCGGCATGGAGATTGACGCCGAGGTCGCCGACTGCGCCCGTTCGAGGATTCTGAACCAGGTCAACGCGGGCGTGCTCACCCGCATGGCCGAGATGTACCTGCTCATGGGAGGAGAAGAGTAATGGCTTATCTGATCAAGGGTGCCCATGTAGTAGACCCCCAGGTGGGTTTGGACGGCATTCGCGACGTGCTCGTCGACGAGAAGCAGATCGTAGAGGTCGCCGAGGCCATCGAGGCCGCCGAGGGCGTCGAGGTCATCGACGGCGCCGGCAAGTACCTCGTGCCCGGTCTGGTGGACATGCACGTCCACTTCCGCGATCCCGGCTTCGAGTACAAGGAGACCATCGCAAGCGGTTCCCGCGCAGCCGCTCACGGCGGCTTCACCGATGTCGCCACCATGCCCAACACCGACCCCGTGACCGACACCGGCGCCGAGATCCGCTACCAGATCGACACCGCCCGTCGTGCCGGCCTGGTGCACGTGCGTCCCATGGGCGCGCTCACCCGCGGCGAGAAGGGCGAGTCCCTGGCAGAGATCGGCGACATGGTGATGGAGGGTGCCTCCGCCTTCTCCGACGACGGCCATGGCGTCCAGAGCGCGGGCATGATGAAGACCTGCATGGCCTACGTCAGCCAGTTCGACCGCGTCGTGTGCGCCCACTGCGAGGACGAGAGCCTCACCAAGAACGGCGTCATCAACTCCGGTCGTGCCGCCACGCGTCTCGGCATGTTCGGCTGGCCTGCCCTCGGCGAGGAGATCGAGATCTGGCGTGACATCGAGCTCGCCCGCATCACCGGCTGCGCCCTGCACATCTGCCACATCTCCACGGCCAAGGGCCTCGAGATGGTCAAGGCCGCCAAGGCCGAGGGCCTGCCCGTCACCTGCGAGGTCACGCCGCATCACCTGTTCCTGTGCGACGAGGACATCGACGACACCTACAACACCAACCTCAAGATGAACCCGCCCCTGCGCAAGGCCTCTGACGCCGCGGCGCTGCGCGCAGGCATCGTCGACGGCTCGATCGACTGCGTCGTCACCGACCACGCCCCGCACGCCAAGCACGAGAAGGACTGCGAGTGGGAGATCGCCTTCTTCGGCACCATCGGCCTTGAGACCTCCCTGCCGCTCATGATCACCAACCTGATCGAGACCGGCGAGATGAGCTGGGACCGTCTGGTCGAGGTCATGGCCGTCAACCCGCGCCGTCTGCTCCGCTGCAACCCCGTCAAGATCGAGGCAGGCTCCCAGGCCGACCTCACGCTCATCGACCCCAAGCGCGAGATCGACGTGACCGAGGACTACTTCGAGAGCAAGTCCAAGAACTCCGCCTTCCTGGGCCAGCACCTCACCGGTGTTGCCACCGACGTTCTGATGGCGGGCAAGCGCACGCTCATCGACGGCGTCGTGGCGTAAAACGGCGACATCCGCCTGTCCGACGGGCCTTCCTCCGCGAGGGGGAGGGCCCGTTTACTGGAACGGCCGCCTCGGCGAGTTGTCGTATCTCGATGGGTGCGCACGCTCGGGGGCAGGGTGGCGCCACGCGTTCGATTACCATGAGTGTCATCACGTGAAAAGAGAAGGAGCCGCATGGAAGCATCAAACACCAGGCTTTGGCCCTTTGAGGTGGTGAGCAACGAGCCGCTCGCAAAAGACATCTGGCGCCTTGTCATCTCCTCGGGCGTTGCGGCCGAGATAGCACCCGGCCAGTTCATGAATCTGCAGGTTCCCGGTGACGGGTCGCACGTCCTGCGCATCCCCCTCTCCTTCGCCTCCTCGCATGGCCCGAGTGGTACGGTCGAGCTCATCTATGCCGTGGTGGGCGAGGGCACCCGTCGCCTCTCGCACATGGCTGTGGGCGACACCTCCACGCTTGTCGGACCCTCGGGTCGTGGCTGGCAGCTGCCCAAGGCGCCCGGAAGGTCGCTTCTGGTCGCCGGCGGCGTGGGGCTGCCGCCCATCGTGGCGGCCGCACGCATGCTCGCCGCACAGGGCCTCGGCTTCGATGCAATCGTGGGTGCCCAGACCGCCGAGCGCCATCCAGAGGGGCAGATCGACCTTCTGCGGGGGCTTCCCGCAAACGACCTCTGCGACTGCGCGCGTCGTGTGCTGGTCACGACCGATGACGGCACGCTGGGCATAAAGGGCTTCACGACCGATGCCATGGCCCAGCTCCTCGAGGAACGCGCCTATGCACAGGTCTACACCTGCGGACCCAACGTCATGATGGCTGGCGTCGCCAAGCTGGCGCGCGAGCATGGCATCGCCTGCCAGGTGTCGATGGAGCGGATGATGGGCTGCGGGTTCGGTGCCTGCGCCTGCTGCAACGTCGAGCTGGCAAAGGGCGGTTACGCGCTCTGCTGCCAGGACGGACCGGTCTTTGACGCCGAGGAGGTGGCGTGGTGAGTGTGAACATGGCCGTCAATCTGGGCGGCATCGCCATGAGAAACCCCCTCAACACTGCCTCGGGCACCTATGGCAACGGCTGGCAGTTCGAGGGCTTCTACGACGTGGGCGCGACCATGGGCGCCATCACCTGCAAGGGCGTCGCAGCCGAGCCCTGGGCGGGCAATCCGGCCCCTCGTCTGGCCGAGCTCTCGGGCTCTGCCATCATGAACTCCGTGGGTCTGCAGAACCCCGGGGTCGCCTCCTTCGTCGAGCAGTACGGTCCCTATCTCCAGGGGCTGCGTGACAAGGGCTGCCAGGTCATCTGCCAGGTGGCCGGCCACTCCATCGACGAGTACGTGCGCGCGACCGAGCTCTACGAGGAGCTCGCGCCCTTTGCCTCGGGCTTCGAGATCAACATCTCCTGCCCCAACATCGCGGCAGGCGGCGCGGCCATGGGCGCCACACCTGCGGCGGCCGCCGAGGTCATGCGGGCCGTCAGGCCTCGCACTAGCCGTCCCATCGTCGTCAAGATGGCGCCCCACGACGTGGCGGAGATCGGTCGCGCGCTCGAGGACGCCGGCGCGGACGCGCTCTCGCTCATCAACACCATCCCTGGCATGAGCATTGACGTACGCACGCGCAAAAGCCGCCTCTCGCGTCCCACGGCCGGCGTCTCCGGCCCCGCCATCCACGCCATCGCCGTGCGCATGGTCTGGGAGTGCGCCCAGGCCGTGTCGATACCGCTGTGCGGCATCGGCGGCGTGAGCTCTGCGGAGGATGCCGCCGAGATGATCCTTGCCGGGGCGACGGCCGTCTCCCTCGGCACGGTCAACATGTACGATCCCGCCTGCGCGCCGCGCATACTGGCCGAGCTCGAGCAATGGGCCGAGTTGCAGGGGGTTTCCGATATCAACGAGCTGATTGGAGCATTCGAATGCTAAGTGAGCAGCAGGCACGCGACGCCATCATCGTCGCCATGGACTGTGACCGCGAGACCGCTCTCGACCTGGCCGACAAGCTGTCGGGCAAGGCAGTTTGGGTAAAGGTGGGCATGACGCTGTTCTATCGCTACGGACCCGCCATCGTCGACGACATGCGCGCCCGCGGGCTCAGGGTCTTCCTTGACCTCAAGCTGCATGACATCCCGTTCCAGATCAGGGGCGCAGCCTTCTCCGCATCGCTGACCGGTGCCGACATCCTCTCCATCCATGGTCTCGGTGGCGCCGCGATGATCGCCGAGGGCCGTGCCGGTGCCGAGGAGGCGGCGGCCGAGCGTGGGGGAGAGCGCACCAGGCTGGTGGCCATCTCCGTGCTGACGAGCATGGACGCCGAGGCACTGGCTTCCATCGGCGTGGAGTCTCCCATCGCCGAGGAGGTTGCCCGCCTTGCCTCGCTGGCTGTGGGCGCTGGCTCCGACGGCATCGTCTGCTCCCCGCAGGAGGCGGCCGAGATGCGCGCCCTGCTTGGTCCGGACGCGCTGATCGTGTGCCCGGGCGTGCGTCCTGCCGGCAGTGCCGTGGGTGACCAGAAGCGCGTGGCAACGCCTGCCGCCACCATCGCGGCTGGCGCCTCCAAGCTCGTGGTGGGCCGACCCATCACCCATGCGGAGAATCCTGCGGCTGCGTTCGAGGCTATCGTCGCGGAGCTCATGTCGTAGGCTTTTTGCCAGCTAAACGCCCTTTTTCGCCCAAAATGAGGGTTTATAGTCTCAGATTTGCCAGAAATATGTGCGACTTACTTGAAGAGGGCTTGCTAAACGTGGGTCTGAGCGTCAATATAGTTTCTCGGCAGTTTTGACCTGCTACTATGACAATGTCAGCAACTTAATGTGAATTCATACACATTCGATGTTTGGAGGAATCATGCCACTACCTCAGCTCTCCGATGAGCAGCGCAAGGCTGCCCTTGAGAAGGCCGCTGCAGCTCGTCACGCCCGTGCGGAGCTGCGCGATAAGATCAAGAAGGGCGAGACGACCCTCGAGGACGTCCTCGACTCCGACGATCCCATCGCTTCTCGCATGAAGGTTTCCGCCCTCATCGAGTCGCTGCCCGGCTATGGCAAGGCCAAGGCCGCCAAGATCATGAACGAGCTGGGCATCTCCCCGTCGCGTCGCGTCAAGGGCCTCGGCGCCCGCCAGCGCGAGCAGCTGCTCGAGACCCTCGCAAAGTAGTGGCGCGCAGGGCCAGACTCTTCGTAGTTTCGGGACCGTCAGGTGTTGGGAAGGGGACGCTCGTCTCGCGTGTGCGAGAGAGGATTCCCAACCTGGGCCTGACGGTTTCTGCAACTACGCGGAATCCACGAGCTGGTGAAGTTCCCGACGTCTCCTATCACTTCATCACGGAGGACGAGTTCGAGCGTCTCGTGGCAGAGGGAGCATTCCTCGAGTGGGACGGTCACTTCGGGAGCCACTACGGCACCCTTTGGAGCGAGGTGAACCCCCATCTCGAGCGGGGCGACTCCGTCATTCTCGAGATTGACGTCAAGGGTGCGTTCAACGTGCGCAAGGCGCTGCCGGAGGCAGTGCTTATCTTTGTGGCGCCGCCCTCGCTCGAGGAGCTGGAGGCGCGTCTGCGTGGCCGAGGCGCAGAGAACGAGGCCCAGATCGCCCAGAGGCTCGAGCGCGTCGAGATGGAGATGGGATTCGCGCCCCAGTATGACGAGATTCTTGTCAATGACGACCTTGATCAGGCCACCTGTGCCCTTGAGGAGCTGATCAGGCATTACGAAACCGATGGAGGAACCGACCAAGATGGCAATCACTAAGCCCGAGATCGATAGCCTGCTCGAGAAGACCGAGCACAACCCCTTCCTGCTGTGCTCCATTGCGGCAAAGCGCGCATGCGACATCAACAACATGGTCCGCGGCCAGCACCTTCGCGTGGCTGCCGTCCAGGAGTTCGACGACATCACGCCGGTCATCTCCGGCGAGGACCCCGTCTCCATCGCCATGGAGGAGATCGAGTCCGGCACGCTGAGCTTCGTGCAGGATGCCTTTGACGAGGACATCAAGGGCTCCAACAAAAAAGTCCAGCAGAACCTCTAGCCTATGTCCAAGCGTGTCTGCCTGGTTCACTACCACGAGATCGGCCTCAAGGGCAAGAATCGTGCGACCTTCGAGAACCAGCTGGTAAACAACCTGCATAGGGCGCTGCGCGGGCATGGCGTCGAGACCGTCAAGCGCGTGAGCGGCCACATCCTCGTGTCGTTTGCCTCCGGGCAGGCGACGATGGAAGAGGCCCGAGTCATCTCCCAGGTTCCTGGGGTGGCTCGGGTGTCGCTTGCGTACCTGTGCGGCCTGGACGAGGCCGAATACTGCGCCGCTGCGGTCAAGGCGCTGGGAGAGGCTGGTCCCTTCGAGACCTTCAAGGTGCACGCGCGTCGCTCCTCGACGAGCTACGAGCTGCACACGCTCGACATCCACCAGCTGGTGGGTGGCGTGCTCTGCGAGGCGTATCCCACCAAGAAGGTGCGGATGCACGATCCAGACGTGATTGTCTACGTGCTGGTGGTGCAGGGCAACGTCTACGTGTACGCCGCATCCATGGTCGGCGTCGGGGGCCTGCCGGTGGGAACCGCCGGCAAGGTGGTGACCCTGCTCTCCAGTGGCTTTGACTCGCCGGTCGCCACGTGGATGGTCGGACGGCGCGGTGCGGTCTGCGTCCCGGTTCACTTCTCCGGGCGGCCCATGACCGCGGACACAAGCGAAGGGCTGTGTCGGGACATCGTGGAGGCGCTGCAGCCGGCGGGCCTCATCGGCCGCCTCTACGTGGTGCCCTTCGGCGAGCGCCAGCGCGAGATCTCGCTCGCGGTGCCGCAGAGCCTGCGCATCATCACCTACCGGCGCGTCATGCTGGCCGTTGCGGAGCGCATCGCGCAGCTCGAGGGCGCAAAGGCCCTGGTGACGGGCGAGTCCCTCGGTCAGGTGGCCTCTCAGACGCTCGACAACATCGCAGCGGTCAACGAGATAGCCTCCATGCCGATCCTCCGGCCGCTCATCGGCTCGGACAAGATGGAGATCATGCGGCGCGCCGAGCAGATCGGCACGCACGAGATCAGCTCGCAGTCTGCCGAGGACTGCTGCACGCTGTTCATGCCGCGTCGTCCCGAGACGCACGCGCGCATCGACGCCGTGCACGAGGCGTGGGACTCCTTCGACCACGACGCGATGATCGAGCAGCTCGTCAACGCCGTCGAGTACCAGGACTTCGACCACTGCCCGAGCTACAAGCCGCCAAGGAACATGCGCGCCTGGCACCGGGAGCTCGCACCGGCCTTCGAATAAGGCCCTATACCAGCAGGTAGATGCTCTTATTTGGCGAGAGACCTACCTGGGCGCGACCTGCGGGCTACCTTGCG
>CAMYZR010000070.1 GCA_947303905.1 uncultured Atopobiaceae bacterium | reverse complement strand
TGGGCGCAGTGCTACGCCGTCTGGATCCCCGACACGGAGGGCGAGGACGCTCCCGACATCTCCACCATCGACTGGTATCACGAGGCTGTTGCATGGTTCAAGGACCAGATGGAGCAGTACAGCGACCAATTCACCCAGGCGCGCTCGTTTGCGGACATCCCCTCGATCCTGGACGAGGGCAAGGTCGCGGCCATCCTTACAGTTGAGAATTCCGCGTGCCTGGATGCAGGCATCGAGGTCATCGACGAGTTCGCCAACGACGGCGTGCTGATCGCCGGCCTGACCTGGAACTACAAGAACGCCCTGGGCAGCGGAAACCAGTATCCCGACCAGGGTCTCACCGACTTTGGCAAGGAGTGCGTGGCTGCCTACGAGTCGCACGGGATCGTGGTGGACGTGTCGCACCTCAACGAGAAGGGCTTCTGGGAGCTCGATAAGATAGCGACCAAGCCCTACATCGCGACGCACTCCAACGCGCGCGCCGTATGCGATCATGCGCGCAACCTCACCGACAAGCAGTTCTCCGCGATCGCCGAGCGTGGCGGAGTCGTGGGACTCAACCTGCACGAGGGCTTCGTGCGCCCCGAGGGGTACGCCTACACCTTCGACGAGCTGGCGGCGCACGTCGACCACTGGCTCGAACTTGGCGGCGAGGACGTGATCGCCCTTGGCTCCGACCGCGATGGCGCCGACGTTCCGACTTGGGTCGCCGACTGCTCGTCCCAGACGTACCTGTTTGACCGATTCGCAGACCGCCTCGGCGAGGACATCGCCCGCAAGCTCTTCTTCGAGAATGCCATGCGCTTCTTTGGGTCGGTCGGATAAGGACATCGCCCCTTCGCGCGTGCGCGCAACGTCTTGTTTCGTGACGGCGAACGCCGCCGCCCATATACTCGTTGCCAACGAACACCCACGCGAGAGGAGGCCGGTATGGCCATCAAAGACGTGCTGCCGCAGGTGCGCAAGGAGAAGGGTATGACGCAGGAGCAGCTTGCGCGCAAGCTCTTCGTCACGCGTCAGGCGGTGAGCAGGTGGGAGAACGGGGAGACGGCCCCGAGCATCGACATGACCAAGCTCATTGCAGTCGCGCTCGACGTGCCTGTCATGCGCCTGCTCGACATGCCGCAGGAGGCGTCGTGCCAGTGCTGCGGCACGCCCTTCTCGGTCCCCAACATGCCGAAGGGCACGGATGCGGATGGCGCGGAGAACCCCGACTACTGCAAGTGGTGCTACGACGACGGCGCGTTTGCCTACGAGACCATGGACGACGTCATCGAGGTGTCGGCGCCGTATCTCGCGCAGGCCACGGGCATGAGCCTCGACGAGGCCGTATCGTTCATGGGCGCGCTGCTTCCCACGCTGGATCGCTGGAAGGGCGCGGATCAGTCGTAACGGGTCCGCCTCGGTGGACGGAACGAGCCCCCGCTCCGTCCACAAGAGCGGACCGGTCGCCTACTGGTTGGCCTCGAACACGCGACGCACGTCCATCCGACGGTGCCACAAGCCCCACCAGCCCGCAGACGGTGACGCAGATGCGATAGTCGAGCACCTCGCCAAGCGCGCCAACCAGGATTGAGAACACGAAGCACGCCGCCGCGATGTAGACCCCCAGAAACGCGTTCACGCGTGACCGCATGCGCTCGGGGATGTAGCGTTGCATGGCCGACTCGCGCAGCACCAGGCTGTTGGCGCCGAGAAACCCCACGATCGCCCGGTTGGCCAGCATGAGTGGGTAGGATAGCCAGAGCAGGCACGCGTCCATGATGTCGTAGATCACGTACACGGAGAGGCACAGGCCAAAGCGCCTCTCGCGGGGTACCTTCACCTTGTACTGGACGGTGCTTCCCACGGCTCGCCCCACGCACTCGGCGACCGAAAAGAGCCCGTACATCGCCGCGGAAAGTCCGGGCGTGGTGCGGAAGAAGGCGATGAGGATGGGGGAGAAGCCGGTATACAGGCCGTTCGACACCGCCATGTAGCCAAAGAGGCCGCGCATGCCGCGCTCATCGGCCAGCCACGAGACCGTCTCCCTGATGTCGGCCACCCAGCGCGCAAAGCCCTCCTGGTCGCTGCGCTCGCGCTCGTGTTCCTGCACGTGGACAAAGCTTTCGATGGCGGCCGCCGCCATGGCAAGGACGCCCTGCGCCATCAGCAGCCGCGGCACGCCGATGGTGTCGAGAAGTACGGCGGCAAGGGGCGTCATGATCATCGCGAGCGTGGTATAGAGCATGCCCGAGACGGCATAGCCCTTCTGCTCGGCTCCCTCGGGAATCACCTCGGGATAGATGCTGGTCCAGGCGAGCTCGTCGATGGCCCACAGGCAGGCGATTGCCAGAGAGATGACGAGATAGCCCACGTAGGAGAAGCCGGCGAAGGCGAGCCACGCCCCGAGGGCCGCGTAGGCCAGACCGCAGGCGAGATCTCCCGCCACCAGAAAGGCCTTGCGGGGAAGGCGGTCCATGAAGGGGGAGACGGCAAGCGGGACCAGCACGTGCGGCACGAGCTGAATGGCGATGACCAGCGCCGATGCCAGGGTGGAGCCCGTCTCGTCAAAGACGAAGAACGAGAGCGCGAAGTCGCCGGCGATGCCGCCCGCTGCGCCAAGGATGGTTGCAAGGGTGATGAGGGTGAAGTCGCGCGTCCAGAGCGCGGGTTGTTGGTCGGGGGAGGGACGCGCCTGCGTCCCGAGGGGTTCGGTTGTCATGAGGTGCTCCTCAGCTTAGGTTGTCTGTAGATCGAAAGCGTGCGCCTAGCTTTGAAGCGTGCTCATGTCCCGGATGCCTCCTCCGACGTCATCATACGGTGGAAACCGTAACACATCTGGTGACGCACGTCCACGGATGGGTTGCGCTGGCTGCGGATGGCTCCCTACTCGAGCAGCCTGCCGTAGTCGCTCCACTCGCCGTACATCTCGCCGCGCCTTGTGTGGGCAACGAGGCTCTCCAGGGAGCGGGCGTAGCGCTCAGGGTCCCGGTTCTTGAAGAAGGTCACGTTGTAGGCGCGTATGCGCTGGTACAGGGGTGGGAAGCGCCTGAATTTCGCCCATGCGCGCGCATCCTTGAGGGCCCGCTCGACGTCTGGGTCGATCCTGAAGCTGCGCGGCCCCATCGGTGGCAGGACCGCCCGCCCCGCATCGGTCATCATCCCGAGCCTCTCCAGGCGCCGTACGCGCTCCTTGTTGAGCTCGGTCCAGGGGCTCTTTGGCTTGCGCGGCCCAAAGCGCTGCAGCTGCACGCCGCCCACCACCTTCTGCGTGCTGTCGATCCATCCAAAGCAGAGCGCCTCCTCGACGGCATCGAGGTAGTAGAAGACGTCGGGGTCTGCCGGACGCCCACGCTTCACGGCAACCCAGCACTCCTGCTCGGTTGCATGGTTTTCCTCGAGCCAGGCGCGGAATCCGTGTCTGTCTGTCACTGTCAGGACGTTGTCGGGCACGTCGCATCCTTCGAATGGGCATCCTTACGAGAATGTAAGCGTGCGCAGGGTTCCCAGGGGTGGCGGGCCCTCTGCTGCAGCTGAAAGCAAGTGTATACTGTGATGCCGCTGCCATGGCATTGGGGCCGCTGAACCGTTCGGATGGAGAGGTTGCCAGGATGAATCCCGTGTTTACCACCCTATCGCTCATCCTCTGGGGGCTGACCGCATTCTGCTTTGCGAGGGACAGGAGCGGGTACCGCAACTGCTACCTGCTCTTTGTCACGCTTATGGTCTCGATCGTCGCCCTCACCTTCATTGCCGGCGACTATCAGGCGCAGGTCATGGTCGTCCTCATGTTCGCCCTCTTTCTCACGCTGCTGATCGTGCCGATCTTTCTGGTGATCAACGGCGTGGTGATGATCAGGCGCGAGGGGCATAGCCTGGCAAACCTGCTCTCGCTCGGCCTCGGCCTGGTGGTGGGCATCGGCGAGGTTGCGGCCTATCTCGCGCTGGTGATGCCGCAGATCTCCGTGCCTGGCTTGGACGGCAGAAGTCACTTCGTCGAGTTCACGCGCTTCGGCATGTTTCTGAGCGCCTCGGTCTTCTACTTCTCGATGACCTTCGTCGTGTTCATGACCTACTGCGTCTTTCTCCAGGTGCTTCCGCTGAGGAAGGACTTCGACTACGTGATCATCCATGGCGCGGGCCTGCTTGGCGGCGACCGCGTCTCAAAGCTCCTTGCGGACAGGATCGACAAGGCGATTGCGGTCTACCGCAGGGATCCGACCCCACCGATCCTCATCCCCTCTGGCGGCAAGGGTTCTGACGAGAGCATCTCCGAGGCCGAGGCGATGGAGAGGTACCTGCTTGAGAAGGGCATTCCTGCGGACAGGATCGCCCGGGAGGACCAGTCCGCAACGACCCTCGAGAACCTGAGGAACTCGAAGGCGATCATCGACGAGCTGAGCGGGGGTCGTGGCGGCTACACGGCTCTGGTCACCAGCAACTACCACGTCTACCGGGCGCTCAGGTACTGCCGCAGGATCGGTCTCAGGTGCGTGGGCATCGGAAGCCACGTGGCGTTCTACTACTGGCCGAGCGCCCTGATCAGGGAGTACATCGCGGTCCATGCGGAGAGAAAGCGCCTGATCACCCTTCTCGTGGGGTGGCTGCTGTTCATGACCCCGATGATACTCGCGAATCTCATCAGCTAGCGGGAGCGGAAGGTCCGCGCGCTTCGCCTTTGACCAGTGGCTCCTTCCGTGGCGGGCATTACGTCCATGGCGGGCTGTATACTCTTGAGCGAACGCCAACGACGCGCGATGGGAGACGACATGCAGCTCAATGCCCTTATCGACCACACCATTCTCAAGCAGGACGCACGCCGCTCCGACATCGAGCGCCTGTGCGAGGAGGCCCGCACCTACCGGTTTGCCACCGTCTGCGTGAACTCCTGCTGGACCTCGCTTGCCGCCGCCTTGGTGGCCGGCTGGAACGTGGGCGTGACCACCGTGGTCGGCTTCCCCCTGGGTGCCTGCTCCACGCTGGCCAAGGCGGCCGAGACCGCACAGGCCGTTGCCGACGGAGCGACCGAGATCGACATGGTCATCAACGTCGGTCGCCTCAAGGACGGCGACGACGAGTACTGCACGCGCGACATTGCCGCCGTGGTCGAGGCTGCGGGCGACGCCGCGGTGAAGGTCATCCTGGAGTGCTGCCTGCTCACCGACGAGGAGATCGTGCGCGCCTGCGAGTGCTCCGTGGCTGGCGGCGCCGCCTTTGTCAAGACGAGCACGGGCTTCTCCACCGGTGGCGCCACGGTGCACGACGTCGAGCTCATGCGCAAGACGGTGGGCGACCGCTGCAAGGTCAAGGCCGCCGGTGGCATGCACACGCGCGCCGAGGCCGAGGCCATGGTGGCTGCGGGCGCCGATAGGCTGGGAACCAGCGCGAGCATCGCCATCGTCGAGGGGTAGGACATGGCGGAAAGCATAGAGCGTCTGCGCGGGCGGCTCATCGACCTGCACCTGCACAGCGACGGCTCGATCAGCGTCCCGGCGGCACGCCATCTGGCGGAGCTGGGCGGGACGCCCCTTGATGCACTTACGGATGCGGAGGTCTTCGACCGCCTCTCGGTGGGGGACAGCTGCGAGGACCTCAACGAGTATCTGGACAAGTTCGTGTTCCCGCTCTCGCTCGTCCAGACGCGCGAGCAGGTGGCGGGGCACATCCGCCTGCTGCAGGACGAGCTCAGGGAGCGCGGGTATGCCTACGCCGAGCTGCGCTTTGCCCCTCAGTCGTTCTGCGAGCGGGGGCTCACGCAGCGCCAGGTGATGGAGGCCGCGCTCGATGGCCTGAGGGGCTCGGACTTCGAGGCGCGGCTCATCCTCTGCTGCATGCGCGGGGCCGACAACCTTGCCGCCAATCTCGAGACGATCGAGCTTGCCGCGGAGTATCTGGGCGACGAGGTGGTCGCCACAGACCTTGCAGGCGCGGAGGCGCTCTTTCCCACTGCGGACTTCGCGCCGGTCTTTGCGCGTGCCCGTGAGCTCGGCGTCCCCTTCACCATCCATGCGGGCGAGGCGGACGGTCCCCAGAGCGTGCGCGACGCGCTTGCCATGGGTGCCGCGCGCATAGGCCATGGCGTGCGAGCGGTGGAGGATCCCGCGCTCGTGCGCGAGCTGGCCGAGCGTCAGGTGCCCATCGAGGTGTGCTACACCTCCGAGCTGCAGACCGGCGCGCTCGAGGGCGTTGGCGCTCGTGCCGTCGGGGAGCTGATCGAGGCGGGCTGCAGGGTCGTGGTCTGCTCGGACAACAACTCGGTCTCGAACACCTGGGTCGGTCACGAGCTCATGCTGCTTTCCGACGTGTTGGGCAGGGGTGATTCGGATGTCGATCGTCTGCTGGGCAATGCCGTGGAGGCAAGCTTTGCCGACGAGGCGAACAAGACGCGTCTGCGCGCCACGATCGCAGGCTGACGGCCTGATCCAGCGCCCCTAGCGCAGCTCAACCTGGCCAAAGCCCGTCTGGCGCGCAAGCTCTTCCAGCTCGCTCATGCGCTCGTCGGTGGGGGAGTCCGCCTCGGCAAGCGCTCCCACCACGCCAAACCTGCGGAAGCGGATGAGCTTGAGCTTGGTCTCCGCGGTCTTCTCTCCAAGCACGCCTGCGATGCCGGCGATGGTGGCCTCGGGGTCGTTCCAGCCCGGCACCACCACGATGCGCAGCTCCTCGATCTTGTCGCGCTCGGCGAGAAGCGCCAGGTTGCGCTTGACCACGCGGACGTCGCCGCTGGTGAGCTGGGCAAAGGTGGCCTCGTCCCACGCCTTCACGTCGAGCATCACGCCGTCGGCCACGTCGAGCAGGTCGTCGTGTCCCTCGAAGGGCACGCAGCCGTTGCTGTCGATGAGCGTCCCTAGTCCGGCCCCGCGGCAGAGGGAGAACAGCTCGGCCATCCAGTGCGCGTGCAGCATGCACTCGCCGCCCGAGACGGTGATGCCTCGGATGAAGGGCTGGTA
>CAMYZR010000069.1 GCA_947303905.1 uncultured Atopobiaceae bacterium | reverse complement strand
CGTGTGGCCATTGAGGTTGATGGCATCGGCGTCGCAGGTCAGGGCCGTGACGTAGGAGTCGCCCGTCAGGGTCCACGTTGAGCCAGGCTCGATCTCGACGTATACGGTACCGGCGTTATCCGCGTTGATGGCGCCCTCGTAGGAGGTGTTCTCGCTTAGATAGAGGTTGAGCTCTGATACGTCGTCCACCACGATGTCGCCGTCAAGGGTCTCGCCAACCATGTTGAAGACCACATGGCCGCCGTTGCTGCCCTCGGATCCCCAGCCCGCTGCGGCGGCGCGCAGCAGTACGCCCGCCTCGTCTTGATTAACGATCTCCGCGCCGTCGAGCGTGATGGTGCAGGCCGTGTTGTTGACAAAGAACACGTCGTCGTTGACGTTGGTCAGCCTGCCCCCGTTCATGGCGAAGGATGCCTCGCCCTCGTCGGCATCACCGGACATGGACTGGTAAATCATCACAGCCTGGTACCAGTCGCTCTTGTCGCTGTTCTTGGTGTTGTTGTCGGCGGTGAGGTCGCAGTCGTTCAGCGTGACGGAGTTCTTGCCCTCGACGACGACGCCCTGCGATGCGGTGGACTCGAGCGTTGCATCGCTTACCGTGACGTCTGCCGTGGAGTAGATTACCGGCGAGCCGGTGCCATCGGTGGTGTAGCTGCCGCCCGTCACGGTTTCTGTCCCGCCGCCACGGTCGGAGCGGATGGCTGCGGAGGAGTTGCCCGTGGTGTGGACGGTCAGGTTGGTGGCGTTGAGCGTGCCACCTCCCGTGACCATGATGCCGCCGGAGCAGTTGCTCGCGGTGCTGATGGTCGAGTCGCTGATGTTGACGGTGGTGCCTTCGCCGTACGAGAAGACCGCGTTGGCGTGGGTGCCGTCGGTGGTCACGGTGATGTCATCGAGGTCGAGCGTGGCACCCTCCTCGGCATAGACGGCTGCGTTGGTTCCATAGAAGTCCGCCTCGTCACCATCTGCCTGGCCCGTCTTGGTCACGTCGACCGCGGAGTAAGAGGCATTCTCGCCGCTGGCGGAAATGGCGTGGCCATTGTCCGTGTCATCGGAGATGGCCTCTCGCTCCTGCGCGGAGTCTGCATCGGTATCGTCTGTGGCGACCTGCTCCTGGGCGACCTCGCTTGTGTCGGCTGGCGTGGCATCGCCCGTGGCCGCAGATCCGCAACCCGTGATCGCCAGCGAAAGGGCAAGCGGCAGGGTCCAGAGACCGTTGGCAAGGCTGGTCATGTTGTCCGTACGTTTCATGGCGCGCTCCTTTCATTACGCTGCCGAGCATCATAGGACGCGGACCTTAAGGAAGCTTGAAACCGTTCGCGTTCACGGGACATGCCCCAAGCCAAAGTCCTTTCAGGTTCGGGTGGTGCAACGCAATCGCCCCCATGTCGCAGAACGGCAAGGGGGCGATTGGAACTTTATGCGGTTGGGCGCTACAGCAGGTGCACTCCCGCCGCCTCGCAGGTCTCCATGGTCTCGGCATCCCACACGCTCGCCTGCACCTCGCCCACGTGGGCGCAACCCAGAAGCAGCATGCACAGGCGGCTCTGGCCGATGCCACCACCGATGGTCGCAGGCAGCTCGCCGGCCAGCAGCATCTTGTGGAAGGGCAGCTCGCGACGGTCGTCGCAGCCAGCGATCGTCAGCTGGCGGTCGAGCGACTCCGGACTCACGCGGATGCCCATGCTCGACGCCTCGAGTGCACAGCTCAGCGGCTCGTGCCAGAAGAGCAGGTCGCCGTTGAGGCTCCAGTCGTCATAGTCGGGGGAGCGGCCGTCGTGAGGCTTGCCGGACTTCAGCGCACCGCCGATTCCCTGGATGAAGGTGGTGCGGTGCACGGAGACGAAGCGCTGCTCACGCTCCTTGGGGTCGAGGGTGGGGTAGAGGTCCTCCAGCTCCTGTGCCGTGACAAAGGTCACGTTGCGGTCGAGCTCGGTTCCCAGCTGCGGGTAGTACCACTTGAGCTCGTCGAGCGTGCCGCAGATGGCGGTGACGATGCGGCGCACCACGTCGCGCAAGTACTCGGGGCAGCGTTCCTTGTCCTCGATGACCTTCTCCCAGTCCCACTGGTCAACGTAGATGGAGTGCAGGTTGTCGAGCTCCTCGTCGCGGCGGATGGCGTTCATGTCGCAGACGATGCCCTTGCCCACGTGCAGGTCGTAGCGCTTGAGGGCATAGCGCTTCCACTTGGCGAGCGACTGCACGACCTCGGCGTCAAAGCCGACGGCCGGCACGTCGAAGTCCACGGGACGCTCGACGCCGTTGAGGTTGTCGTTCATGCCCGTTGCGGGGTCCACCACCAAAGGCGCGGTTGCGCGCACGAGATGCAACGCCGCGCAAAGCTTGGCCTGGAAGACGAGCTTGATGCGCTCGATGGCGCGCTGGGTGTCGTAGAGCGAGAGCTCTGGTACGTAGCCTTCGGGGATGGTGGTCATGATCGGCTCCTTACTCCTCGTGTTGCCAGAACACGATACGACCAAAAGCGCGTCCGCGCGCATTTTGGAGACAAAAAGAAGCCTCCTTGCAACCAAACGGCAATGCCTCGGATGGTAACGACCGAGTCCGTGCTGCCGTGATGTGTCTCCACGGGCCGATATCTGTGCCAACGAGGCACACCCCTGTCGTATAACTGAGTTGTCATTGTGGCAAAAGGGAACGGGGGCATTCATGGCACAGTATCTGGTTTTGGATATCGGTGGCACGTTCATCAAGTACGCGATCATGGACGACCAGGCAACCTTCATCGAGCAGGGCAAGGTTCCGGCCGTGACGGGCAGCGAGGAGGGCACGCTGCAGGCGCTCGCCGATGTGCGCGACGCGGTGGCTGGCTACGACTACGAGGGCGTGGCCATCTCCATGCCGGGCCGCATCGACACGGACAAGGGCATCGCACACACGGGTGGCGCCTTCCAGTGGGTGCACGAGTATCCCGCAGCCGAGAAGTACGGCGCGGTGTTTGGCAAGCCCTGCACCATCGCAAACGATGGCAAGTGCGCAGCGAGCGCCGAGAACTGGATCGGTGCCCTGGCAGACGTCAATTCCGGTGCCGTTCTGGTGCTTGGCACTGGCATCGGTGGCGGCATCGTGATCAACAACCAGGTGTGGATGGGTGCCACGGGCGGCGCCGGCGAGCTCTCCGCCTTCATCACCGACCACGAGGGCGTCAAGAACGGTCTGGGCTGGGGCAACATCGGCATCATGTGGGCGGCACACATCTCTGCCGGCTCCATCACCGGCAAGTACGGTGCCATCAAGGGCATCGAGAAAGCCGATGGCATCATGCTCTTTGATGCCTACGAGGCAGGCGATCCGATTGCCGCCGACGTGCTCAAGACCTTTGGCGAGGAGGCGGCTGCCGGCATCTGCTCGCTGCAGAGCGTGCTCGACCTTGAGCGCTATGCCATCGGTGGTGGCATCAGCGCCCGTCCCGAGACGACCCAGATCATCAAGGACGCCGTGGACGCGCTCTTCGATCCCTACATTGACTTCCTGCCCTATGGCAAGCCCGAGATCGTGACCTGCAAGTTTGGCAACGAGGCCAATCTCATCGGCGCTCTGGCCTTCCACCTGCGCAAGGACAAGTAGCGCTGCGCGACACAAAAGGGGGCAGCCTCAATGTCCCGCTGTGGGACACTGGGGGCTGCCCCTTTTTGTGTCGGGAGAGTATCCCCAAATCGCAAACCTCAAAGACGCGTTTAGCCAAGCGTGAGGCTCGTGAGATCCTCGGTGTAGCGGTCGCGCACCTTGAGCGTGGCGGAGCCGGTCGCACCGAGGCGGATGACGGCCTGCGCATAGCCAAAGTAAGTGGTGTGGCTGCCTGCGTCAAAGCGCTCCTCCGTCCGCGGACGCGCACTGCCAAACGCCAGCAGCTCGCCCTTCTCCACGTGTGCGTCAAGCAGCCGGTCGTCGAGCGACTCGACCGTTCCCTCCTCGTCGGCTACCGTTACGTCGACGAACACAACCGCACCGGGTACCGCCTCATAGGGTTCGGCTTCGAGGTGCGCCTTGGCGTCGCCTGCCGAGCGCAGGGTCGTGGATCCGAGCACCTCGCCGCGCGCGGTGAGCGCCGTGGCGGTCAGCTCGCCGGGCTCGTAGGGCACGCTCCAGCGGCAGATGCAACCGCGTGGGCGCTTGCGACTGATGGAGCGCCCGTTGAGGCGCAGCTCCACGACCGGCGCATCGCAGTACACCTCCACGGCGGCGCGCTCGCCATCGCAGTCCTTCCAGCTCCAGCTGGGGATGGCATTGGAGAAGCGCCAGATGGCACGCGATGCCTTGGTGCCCTGCCCGAGCGGCTGCACGGCGATGAGCGGCGTCTCGGTCGCACGTCCCCATGCGGCCTGCGCGAGGAAGAGCTCAGCATTGGGCTGTCCGCAGATGTCGATGGCGCCTTGGTTGGCAAGAAGCCACGGATAGGACTTCTGGAAGGCGGTGTCCTTGTCGCCATAGCTCCAGGCTCCGCAGCCCGCCTCACCCAAGTAGTCCCAAGCGGACCAGGTGAAGTCTCCGATGAGGTAGGGGAGGCGCTCCATGGCGTGGAGGTTGCGCACCACGTCGCCGTGGAAGGTCTCCGAGCCCACGATGACGCGGCCGGGATGCGCCCTGCCCTCAAGTGGGTAGCGTCCGCGCGCGTAGTTGTAGCCGGCGATGTCCAGTCGGTCCAGCGCCGGGGAGCAGGCCTTGTCGTATGCGGGCAGGTTGGCGAGGTAGTTCATGCCTGTGCCAATGACCTGCGTGAGCGCGTTGAAGGTGCTGCTGTTGAGCCCGGCTCCAGCGTTGTCGTCCTTCTCCTCGTTGCCCTCGGCATCGTATACGGAATGACCCTTGGCTGCGCTGCCGAGGATGGCGAGGTTGATGCCGCAGGTCACGGGTCTGGTGGCGTCAGCCTCATGCAGGTGGGCGACCATCTCGTCGATGGCGGCGAGGCCCTCGTCACAGCTGGGCTCGCTCACCTCGTTGCCGATGGACCACATGACCACCGACGGATGGTTGTAGTCGCGCGCCACGAGCGCATCGAGGTCGGCAATGTGGTTCTCACGCCACTCGTCGGCGTAATCGTGGGGGTTCTTGTGCCAGAACCACTGGTCCCACGCCTCGTCCATGAGGTAGACGCCGTACTCGTCGCAGGCTTCGACGGTTGCGTCGGAAGCGGGGTTGTGCGCCGAGCGAAGCGCATTGTAGCCAGCCTCCTTGAGCATGCGCACGCGCCGGCGGTCGGCTGCGGGCTCCGCTGCCGTACCGAGAATGCCGCAGTCCGCATGGATGCAGCCGCCGCGTAGCAAGGTACGCTCGCCGTTGACGAAGAAGCCCTCGGTGCTCCAGGCGAGCGTGCGGATGCCAAAGCTGTCCTGCGCCGCATCAAGCGTCTCGCCTTCGCGCGAGAGCGTCACGCGCCACGTGTACAGATGCGGATCTTCGGCGCTCCACGGTCGGGCGTCGGGGACCTTGAGCGTGAGCTGGGTGCCCCATCCCGAGGCCACAACCTCGTCTTGGTCGATGAGCTCGACCAGCACATCGCCCTCGTCAGCGGAAACCTCGACCTCAACCATCGCCGGGTCGAGCGAGACGGTGCGCAGGCGCACGCCCTCGGGTTCGATGCAGCTCTCGGAGCCCTCCCACAGCCATACGGGACGGAAGATGCCAGCGCCCGTGTACCAGCGCGAATCGGGTTGTGCGGCATTGTCGCAGGTCACCTCGAGCACGTTCTCCTCGCCAGCAATAAGCGCGTCGGTGAGGTCGACAAAGAAGGGGCTCCACCCATAGGCGCAGCCTCCGACCTCGTGCCCGTTGAGCGTCACCTTGGCATGGCGATACACGCCGCCAAACTGCAGGATGGTGCGGCCGGGCTTGCTCGGTGCGACGAAGCGCTTCTCGTAGCGATAGCTGCCGCCGGCAAAGTTGCCCTGCTCGCCCGTGGAGGGGGCGTCGGCGGAGCGCGGCGCGTGAATCATGGCGTCGTGGGGGAGGGTGACGCGCTCGCCATGAGAGGAGCCGTCGCGGTAGAAGGTCCAACCATCGTTGAATGCGGTGCGTTTCATGGGTGCTCCTATCCTCGTATTCCATTCAGCGTATCCGACGGCGCAGGGTCGGGAGAAGCCCAGTTGCCAGGCGAGTGACAGACCTATCGTCAGTGGTTCCGTGAAGGCAATAAAGTTGCTGACAGGACAGCGAGAACGTCGGTAGAGTCAACAATCGAATTGGGTGTTACTCAGCGGATGCTCCGCGAGGCATTACCAAGATGACGACGTTGCAAGACGTTGCCATGCGTAATGTTTCGGGAGCTTTTTTCATGCCGAGAAGCACCGCGGGCCGATCGCCACGACAACCCTCCCGAAGACACCGACAGCAACGACGGGGAAGAAGGGTCAGACATGGCAGACAACGCTCAGACCGCCAAAGAAGTACTCGCCGCAGTGGGCGGCGCCGAAAACGTCACCAATCTCATCCACTGCATCACGCGCCTCCGCTTCAGCCTCAAGGACGAGTCCATCCCCGAGATCGACGAGATCAAGAAGATCCCCGGTGTCATCGGCGCCCAGTGGAGCGGCGGCCAGTTCCAGGTCATCATCGGCCAGAACGTGACCAAGGTCTACGACGAGGTCATGAAGCTCGGCATCACCGGTGGCGGTTCCATCGACATCGACGAGGGCGATGCGGCCAAGTTCGAGTGGACGCCCGCTAACGTGGGTGGCGTCATCCTCAACTACCTCTCCAAGACCATGGTTGCCATGATTCCCATCATGATGGGTGGCGCGTTCTTCCGCACGGTCGCAACGCTCCTTGGCCCGTCGCTTCTGGGTCTTTGGACCGAGGACATGCAGGTCTACCAGCTCTTCAACACCTGGATGTACAACGCTGCGTTCTACTTCATCCCCATCTACTTGGGCTACTCCGCAGCAAAGCAGCTGGGTTGCAGCGAGATGCTCGGCATGTTCATGGGCGGTATCCTCATCTGCCCCGACCTCGTGGCGCTTGCCCAGGCTGGCGAGGTT
>CAMYZR010000068.1 GCA_947303905.1 uncultured Atopobiaceae bacterium | reverse complement strand
TGCTGATCGCGGTGGCCGACGACGGCGTCGGAATGGACGAGAGCGTCGCCGAGCGCCTGCTCAGCGCGGACGCGACGGCGCAGCCGCAGGGCGGCAGCAAGGGCGCGGGCATCGCGCTGCGCAACGTGGCCGACCGCATCGAGCTTTTCTATGGAAGGGGCTCGGGCATCGAGGTCATGTCAAAGGTTGGGTCGGGCACATCGGTTACGCTAAGACTTGTTGGTGTGGCGCCCGTGAGGGAGCCCTCCCCACCTGACGAGTGGGACGAGCAAGAGTAAGATAGAGAAGTTGCTATAGATAATTGGGGTTACTGGTAGCCGCCGGTACACGGGTTTTAGAAAGTGGTGAAAGATGCTCAACGCGCTGATTGTCGACGACGAGGCACCTGCCCGTTCTGAGTTGAGGTTCCTGCTGGAGGAGACCGGCCGTATCAACTACATCTCCGAGGCTGCCAACGCCCGTGAAGCCGTGGAGAAGCTCGTGCGCAGCAAGGAGGGCACCGACGAGCGCACCGACGTGCTCTTCATGGACATCTCCATGCCCAAGACGAGCGGCATGCAGCTGGCGGAGGCCCTGCACAAGCTCAAGAACCCCCCTGCGGTGGTGTTCGTGACCGCCTACAGCGAGTACGCCGTCGAGGCCTTTAGCGTCGATGCGGTCGACTACCTGCTCAAGCCCGTGGAGACGAGCCGACTCGCCCGCGCGCTGGACAAGGTTGAGGCCCGCGTCAAGCCCGCGCCCTCCTCGCATTCCGGCGTGGAGCGCATCCCGGTGGAGAAGGGTGGCCGCAAGGTGCTCGTCCCCATCGACCAGATCCGCTACATCGAGGCCAAGGACGACTACTCCTGCATCTACACTGAGGGCGACCGCTACCTCTCGACGATCAGCCTGGCCAAGCTCGAGCAGAAGCTTGCCCCGCACAACTTCTTCCGCGTGCATCGCGGCTATATCGTCAACCTGGACAACGTCGAGTCGGTGGACACCATCTCCAGCGGCATCCTGCAGCTGGGCCTTAAGGGCATCGACGAGAAGAAGATTCCGGTATCGCGCCGTCGCGTGGTTGCCCTCAAGCGTGCCCTCGGGCTGTAGCTAGGCACCAAGCATGCGGTTTGACATCATCTCCGACACGCACGGCTACCTCTCCGACGAGTTGCTTGAGGCCGTGCGTGGCGCGGACTACATCGTACATGCCGGCGACATCTGCTCCGACTCCGACTATCGGACCCTGGAGCGGATCGCGCCAGTCCGCGCGTGCCTGGGCAACAACGACTGGGGCATGGAGTACGGCCCCTCGGTCAAGCGCGTGACCACGTTCTTCTCGGCGGGGCTGCGCTGGCAGCTCTGCCATTACGAGGAGCGGCTCGACCTCATGACCTGCGACATCGCCATCTGCGGACACACGCATCGCCCCTTTATCAAGCGTGATCCCAGGACGCGCGTGCTGATGATGAACCCAGGCAGCCCCACCTTCCCGCGCACGGCCAAGGGCCCCACCATCGGTCGGATCGTCGCGGAGAACGGTCACGTGAGCGAGGTTCGCATCATCGAGCTGAACAAGAGGCGCTAGGCGGTCGCGCGCCTGCGCCGCCAATCCCTAGTACGGCTCGCCCAGCGGCGGAAGCTGCTTGAGGCGATGCCACATCAGCTGCTTCTTGCGCTTGTCCGAAAGCGATGCCGCAAATCCGCCCAAGCTCAGCATGCGCATGCCCGCCACCTGGGCCAGCACCCCGTCGACCAGCATCGCCTCGTCAAAGCTCTCCAGTGAGGCGAGGTCGTCCGCGAAGGCCTCGCGCACCAGGTTTGCCGCAGCCCCGTCGCACACCACGCAGGTTGCCGGATCGAGCGTGCAGATGGCCTCCCTCAGCAGGGGGGCGCCCAGATTTGCGCCCTTGTCGTCCCATGTGGCCAGCCCCGACCAATCCTCGGGGGCATATCCCAGCGCCTGCAGGGCGGCCCTAAGCGCCGCGCCGTCTTCGCCCGCAAACGGCGCGCCGCCGTCGCGCTCCTCTGCGGTGGACTCTCCCTTTACCAGAAGTATCGAGGAGAACGCGTTGCCTGCCATCAGCACCCCGCGTTCGGCAAGGCCTGTCAGCTCGGCCTTTGCCTTTGCCACATAGCACGTGTGACGATCTTCTCTGCTTGGTCCCATGGCCGTCTCCCTCTGCTGTTAGACCCCACCAGAATACCAGTTGGCCCAGTCGGTGCCAGCACCCCTTGGGTGTCAGGGACATTCGTCCTGCTCGATTGATTGTTTGTTGACAAACCATTCGGCCACGTGATGATTTTCCTTCGTGTTGGGTATAAGCTAAGCTAAGTGAAGAAAACGCGCCATGGCGTAGACAACAAGGAGATTACTATGGCCAGCGAAATTACCACTGCAGATTTTGATGCCATCGTTGCCACTTCCGACAAGCCCGTCCTCGTGGACTTCTGGGCCTCCTGGTGTGGCCCCTGCCGCGCACTGGGCCCCATCGTCGAGCAGATCGGCGAGGAGATGGCCGACCGCCTGACCGTGTACAAGTGCAACGTCGATGACGAGGGTGCCCTCGCCCAGCGCTTCGGCATCATGTCCATCCCCACGCTCATCCTCTTCAAGGGCGGCGAGGCCGTGCACACCATGGTCGGCAGCGTGCCCAAGGCCACCTTGGTGGCCGAGCTCGAGGCTCACATCTAAGCGTGACCGACTCGCGTGACACACGTGATGGGCGCCTGCTCCGTTTGATGGAGCAGGCGCCTCATGTCATTTGGCACAACCTGCGCAGCAACAAGCGGGTTGTGCTCTTTGTCATAGCGGTTGTCCTCTTCCTGGGCATCCTGCAGAACATGCTCGCGGGCGACCTCCTGCGCCTTGACTACTACGCCTACCGCGTCTTTGTGGTGCGCATGCGCCGCGCATGGCTGACGCCCATCATGCAATCCATCTCCGAGCTCGCCCTACCGGTGGTGCTGGTCGTCATGCTGTTTGCGGTGCAGATCTTTGCGCCGGGCCGTCGTCCGGGCCTGTTTGCGGCGGTCAACCTGGTGGGCGTCGTGCTGGTCAACCAAGTGTTCAAGTTCATCGTGCAGCGGCCGCGCCCAGAGGGCTTCCGACTCATCGCCGAGAGCGGCTACAGCTTTCCCTCGGGGCACTCCATGGTCGCCATGGGCTTCTACGGCCTGCTTGCCTGGATGGCGTGGCACTACGAGCGCGACGCCTTTGTCCGTCGCGTGAGCGTGACCGGCTTTGGGCTGGTCATCGTGCTCATCGGCATCAGCCGCATCTATCTCGGCGTGCACTACGCCTCCGACGTGATCGCGGGCTTCTGCCTGTCTGCTGCGTGGCTTGCGCTCTACACCACCGTCGTGGCCCCCATCTTCCTGTCCGAGGACGAGGATGGCCTCGGTATGGGCGAGACGGCCGTGGCGGACGAGGGCGACGCATCGGAGTAGCTGCCCTTTACCCGCCACGCCTGTCGGGCGCGCTGGCACTTGGCGCATACGAAAAAATACGTGACGCACGCATGCCATAAGGCTAATCTAAAGGGTTGATTGGCAACTAAGGGCATGGAGCCAAAATGCGTGGTATAGAACTGCTTTCCCAGCACCGAAAGGCCGTTATTGGCGTAGCCATTGCGCTTCTGGCGGCGTTGGCCATCTTCTTTGGACTGAGGCTGTTTGGCGGCGGGGCCGCCAGCGATGCCGTCTACGTGCAAAAGGTGAGCAACGTCAATGCCGCAGCGGGTAACGCGACGGCAAATCGCTACGCCGGCGTGACCGAGGCGCAGAAGGTCGAGAAGATCGAGCTTTCGAGCGGCGAGACAGTCAAGCAGGTCTTCGTGAAGAAGGGCGACCACGTCAAGAAGGGCGAGGCGCTCTTCGAGTACGACAACTCGCTCAGCGAGATCAAGGTGCAGCAGGCCGAGCTCGAGATCGAGCAGCTCAACACCACCATCGAGGACAACACCGGGCAGATCCAGGAACTCGAGAAGGCTCGCTCCTCGTCGGATGACCCCTTGGGCATCTCGGCGGAGATCCAGGAGCTACAGGCCTCGATCGCCCAGGCGCGCTACGACCTCAAGCTCAAGGAGACCGAGCTCAAGAAGCTCAAGGAGGCCGTCACGGACCCAAAGGTGACAGCCCCCATCGATGGCACCATCCAGACCATGGACATGAGCAAGGTGGGGGGCGGCAGCGCCGAGATGCCTTCGGACGACGAGGGGGAGTACGGTGACCCCGAGGACATGGGAGGCGAAGGCGAGTCCTCCACGTTCATGACCATCCTGGCCGACGGCAACCTGCGCATCCGCTGCAAGGTGAGCGAGCAGAACATCCACGAGGTGTCGACGGACACTCCCGTGATCGTTCGCTCCCGCGTGGATGCCAACATCACCTGGAAGGGAACGGTCTCCTCAGTCGAGAGCCAGCCTACGGAGGGCGATAGCGAGGGCATGGGCGAATCGGATGACCTGACCGCCTCCAACTACAACTTCTATATCACGCTCGACAAGTCTGATGGCCTCATGTTGGGCCAGCACGTCACCGTCGAGATCGACTATGGCCAGGATGCGGCAAAAGAGGGCATCTGGCTCGACGAGGGTTGGGTCGTGCATGACAACGGCGCCGCATATGTTTGGGCCACCGACCACGAGGGCGGAAGCCTCGACCAGCGCAGCATCATGATCGGCGAGACCGACGAGAACCTCGGCCTGGTGCAGATCGTCAAGGGCCTCGAGGACAGCGATTACCTCGCGTGGCCGGACGAGAGCTGCCACAAGGGCGCCGGAACGACGACGGAGTTCGTCGTGAGCGACGAGGGCGAGGAGATGTCCGAGGACATCGGCGCGGAAGAGGGTCTTGTGGCGAACGAGGGCATCGAGACGAGCGAGGGCCTCGAGATGGAGGAGGACTACTCGACTGACGAGGCCGGAAGCATGGCGGTCGACGAGTCGGCGCTGGAAGCCGAGGCGACCGACGCTGGAGAGGGTGCATAACGGTGAAACTCCCAACGCCCTCATCGGTGCTACGGCGTGGTCGCCACGCGCGCGTCATGGAGGAAGTCACGGATCCGGTGACCACGCCCCTGGCCGAGACGACCGCTCCTGCCAGCTGCCCGGTGGTCAACCTGCACAACATCAACAAGAGCTATGGCGAGGGATCTCTGGCGGTCCCCATCCTCCACGACATAAACCTGCAGGTGGAGCAAGGGGAATACCTTGCCATCATGGGACCCTCCGGATCGGGGAAGTCCACGCTCATGAACATCGTGGGCTGCCTGGACGTGGCGACCTCCGGCAGCTACCTGCTGAACGGGACCGACGTGTCGCAGCTAGACGACGACGGGCTGTCGCGCCTGCGCAACCGAACGATCGGCTTCGTCTTCCAGAACTTCAATCTGATGCCGCGCGAGACCGCGCAGGAAAACGTCGCGCTGCCCATGCTGTACGGCGGCGTCCCTCGCGCCGAGCGAGCCGAAAGGGCGCGTGAGGCACTGGAGCATGTCGGCCTGGGCGATCGCGTCGACTTCTTTCCCACGCAGCTTTCGGGCGGACAGAAGCAGCGCGTGGCCATCGCGCGAGCCATGGTCATGAACCCGAGCCTGCTTCTGGCGGACGAGCCTACGGGTGCGCTCGACACGGCCTCGGGAGAGCAGATCATGACGCTGTTCCAGGAGCTCTCCGACAACGGTGCGACCATCGTGATGATCACGCACGAGCGGTCCATCGCAGACCATGCGCACCGCCTTGCCTTCATCCGTGATGGCAGGCTCTATACCAGCGAAGAGGCGGAAGGGGCGGCCGAATGAGCAAGCGCGGAAAGCTCGTGGTGGCAGCCATCGCAATCCTTGCGGCTGCGGCGCTGGGCTTCTTCATCTGGCGGGGCCGCACCAGTGGCGTGGCCGAGGTGTACCCCGTGTCAAACCTCAACGTCTTTGGCGATGACTTCGCGACCATGTCGGGCAGCATTGAGGCCGGCAAGGTCCAGGAGGTGAGGCTGGCCAACAGCATCGTCAACGAGATGAAGGTCAAGGAGGGCGACAAGGTCAACATGGGCGACGTGCTCATGGTCTACGACACCGAGTCGTACCAGATCACGCTGCTCACGGACGAGGCGAAGATCGCAGTGCTCGAGGCGCAGATCCATGCCGCCCAGCGTGAGATCACCAGGCTGTCGCGCCTTCGTCCCTCCGAGCAGGGAGGGGGCGGTGGAGGTGGCACCAAGACCATCGACCACGGCGAGCTCAAGCTGGAGGACAGGATTACCTCTGACAAGCAGGGCCTGAACGGCAAGGAGAACGGCTCGGAGTGCGACCTCGTGTTTCTCTGCACACCCGACGCGCTGGTCTCGGCCGAGTACCTGAAGAGCCTGCGCAGCTCCAAGAAGACTGCGGAGTTCAAGCTGTACAAGCAGGAGAGGATCGAGGACGTCGACACGCAGGTGTGCTACGGCAGCTGGATCGTGAAGGGCAAGAGCCTGCCCAAGAAGGTCACGTCGTACGAGCCCGTCGACCCGGTCATCGCAAACGTGACGGTCTCGGTGCAGCCCGACGAGGGCGTGGAGTGGCCGGATGGCGTCACGCTTTCGGCCCAGCTGCTCGCCGATGGGACCGCCTTGGGAGACCCGAAGGTGTTTGAGGCTGACACCGAGAAGCAGACCGTGACCTTCGAGAACCTGCCCGTGAAGGGTCAGGACGGAAAGACGGTCGACTACACGGTTGACGTCACACCCGTGGACCCGAACGCCGAAGATGGCGATGCCGGCGAGGCCGATGAGAGCGGCGCCGACGAAGGTGACGGTACCGATGACGGAGGTAGTGCCGATGACGGTGCCACCGACGATGATAGTGCCGATGACGGTGCCACCGACGATGGCAGCGCCGATGACGGCCACGGCGCACACAACGCCGATGATGATGGTCGCGATGCTCATGCTGTGCCTCCTTGTGCTGGATTTAATTTGGTAAGCGGCTCATTCCGCCGTGCTTTTGTCGCCGGCCGGCGGCGCGGCCGGATCGGACCGCATCCACTTTTT
>CAMYZR010000067.1 GCA_947303905.1 uncultured Atopobiaceae bacterium | reverse complement strand
CGTGAGACCACCGTGGTGTGGGACCCCTCCACCGGAGAGCCCGTCTGCAACGCCATCGTGTGGCAGTGCCGCCGTACGGCCGACATGGTGGAGCGCCTCTGTGGTGACCCGGCCATTGCGGAGAAGGTCCGCGCCAAGACGGGCCTCATGCCGGACGCGTACTTCTCGGCGTCCAAGATCGCATGGATTCTGGAGAACGTGCCGGGTGCCCGTGCGCGCGCCGAGGCCGGTGACCTGCTGTTTGGCACCGTGGACACCTGGCTGGTGTGGGTGCTCACCGGCGGTCTCGTGCATGCCACCGACGTGACCAACGCCAGCCGAACGATGCTCTACAACATCCACGAGGGCTGCTGGGACCCCTGGCTGCTCGAGCTGTTCAACATTCCTGCAAGCATGATGCCTGAGGTGCGCCGCTCCTCCGGCAGCTTTGGCGAGACGAGCTATCCGGGCGTGCCGGCGGGCATTCCCATCAGCGGCGTGGCAGGCGACCAGCAGTCGGCCCTCTTCGGACAATGCTGCTTCGAGGCTGGCCAGGCCAAGAACACCTATGGCACCGGCTGCTTCCTGCTGCTGCACACGGGCGCTGAAGCTTGCGAGAGCAAGAACAACTTGGTCACCACCATTGCGGCGAGCGCACCGGATGTCGATCACACCGAGTATGCCCTCGAGGGTAGCGTCTTTGTGGCTGGCGCCGTGATCCAGTGGCTGCGCGACGAGCTCGGCCTCATCCGCGATGCCGGCGAGACGGAATACCTTGCCAACAGCGTCGCGGACAACGGTGGCGTGTACATCGTGCCGGCCTTCACGGGCCTTGGTGCGCCGTACTGGGCGCCTGACGCGCGCGGTACCATCTGCGGCCTCACGCGTGGCGCGAACCGTGCCCACGTCGTGCGTGCAGCATTGGAGTCGCTGGCCTATCAGTCTGCTGACCTCGTGCGTGCCATGGAGGCCGATGCCGGGGCACCCATCTCCACGCTCAACGTGGACGGCGGGGCAAGCCGCAATAACTTCCTGATGCAGTTCCAGGCGGACCTGTTGGGCTGCGAGCTGAGGCGCCCGCAGAACATCGAGACCACCAGCCTCGGCGCTGCCTACCTGGCAGGCCTGGGCGTTGGCTACTGGAGCGGCGTAGAGGAGCTGCGCCAGCTGCGTACGACCGACGACATCTTCACCCGCAAGATGGCCATGGAGCAGGTCGAGGGCTATCTCGACGGTTGGAAGGATGCGGTGCGTCGCACGCTGTAGGATTTCGCGCTACCCCAAACTAAAGCTCTGACTGGACGAGCATGATGCCCATCACCACGGCCATGCCGTCCTCGACGCTTGCGCCGTCGACCCACTCGTCACGGGTGTGCAGGAGGGCACCGCGTACCGCACCGAGCGTGTTGGCGGGAACGCCTTGGCTGAGGGGTATGTTGGCATCGGTCGAGGCGGCCTTGCCGACAGGCTCCTCGCCCGTGACGGCATGCATGACCTCGCGCGAGAGCTCGGTCATCTCCGCCAGCCCCTCTATGTGGCCTGCGGTCGCGGGCCGTCTGCCCACGGACTTCATCGACACCTCGACATCCTCGGAGGCAAAGCCTTCGACCGTGGCCCTCACGAGGTGTCGCATGTCCCGGAGAACGGCGTCTGACGTCGAGCGGTACTCAAAGAGCGCCTTGGCCTGTGCGGCGATGGCGTTGACCGTGGTACCGCCCTCGATGTGGCCGACGTTGATGGTACAGGGCGCGTCCTGGGGCAGGGGCAGCGCATAGAGTGCCTGCAGGATCGCGCAGAGACGCTCGATGGCGTTGGGGCGGCCGAAGTTCGAGTACGAGTGTCCGCCCTGCGTACGCACCTCGATCTTCCAACGGTGAGAGCCCACTGCCTCGTCGATCACCTGTGGCAGGTACAGGTCGAAGGAGTAGAAGCGGCGGATGCGCGAGCCGTAGTCTCTAAACAGCCGCTTGGTTCCCTTGAGGTTGCCCAGCCCTTCCTCGCAGGAGTTGGCCACGATCAGAAAGCCGAGGCCATCGGGTATGAGCTGCGGGTTGTGTGCCAGGTGACGAGCGGCCATGAGCAGCGCCACCAGGTTGGCGGTGTCGTCACCTACACCCGGCGCGTACAGTCGGCCTCCTTCTTCGCGCAGCGGCAGTTCCACGGTGTCGGGAAAGACCACGTCGGTGTGGGCGGCAAAGACGACAAGGTCGCACGTCCCATCGTCTCCAAAGGGGCAGATGACGTTCTTGGCCTCGTCCACCAAGGCCTGATTCATGCCGTTCTTTTGCAGCCACTGCTTGATCTCGTATGCACGCCGCCCTTCGTGCTGGGATGGGGCGGGGATACGTGCGAGTGTGCGTAGCAGGCGAAGGGCCTCAGCGTGGTTCTTGTGCGCGAAGGCGCGTGCGTAGGCGAGCAGTTCGGGGCTCATCAGGCCTCCTTGGGCAGGTTGGGCCACTCCCATGCGCCGACAAAGGCGTGTGGCGCATCGGTGGCAATGACAATGTTGTTGTCGCTGGTAAACGGGTCGCTGAGCCCACAGGAGTAGATCCATACGTGGGAGAAGTACGCCCGCAGCGCCTCGGCTGTGACATAGAGGGTCGCCGCATCTGGCCCCGAAATCGCCGAGACCACGTTGGCCAGATAGACGCCGTTCTCGTTCAGGTGGTCGCGCATGAGCTCGGCCCCGTCGTGCACAAGCAGGGAGAACTCGGGCGTGAGCGCCAAGAAGCAGTCGTTGATGATGATGTCAAAGCGCCGGTCGCAGCTCTCCAGCCACTCGAAGGCATCGTCCACGTGAAGCTTGAGCCTGCCAGTTGCTTCGGCATGATAGGTCTGCTCGAGTCGGTCCAAGAAGAAGTGCTTGCGCGCGATGCGCTCTATGGCGGGATCGATCTCCACCACGTCGATGCGCGCGAGCTCGCTATGGTGCGCGACCAGATGCTTGGGCAGGGCGTAGCCACCCCCTCCCAGGATGGCGGCGCTTGTTGGGCTGGCCGCCGTTGCCGCCCACGGGTCAAATGCGTGGTCAAAGAGACGGTGGTACTCAAAAACGGGCTCCGCCCAGCGGTCGTCGAGGTATGTGGCCGACTGGTAGGTGCCCGCAACCTCCAGCACGCGAATGCGCTCGCGCATCACGCGCCTGTCGTCGTGTACTATGGTCAGCCCCGCCATGGTCTTGCCCACAAACACGATGCCCCAGGCACGTATGAGGGCAACTACCAGCGCCAACGTGGCGCATATGGCTATGGGTAAGGCTGGGGGCATGGCTCATCTCCGTACGACTACGGGCTCAAGTGTAGCGCGCTGCCGACTCTGGCAACCTCACGAGCGCCTCGAAGGCGCAAAAAGGCGTACCCTTTGTGGAGTCAAGACCGAATGATTTGGTCTGCGCGATACTCTACGAAAGGACGCCGCCATGCCGCGTTTTCTCTTTGCCTGCGACTCGTTCAAGGGGACGATTTCGTCCGCGCGCTCTGCTGAGCTGTTGAGGGAGGCTGCTCTTGAGCGCTTCCTCGATGCGCAGGTCCACGGGGTGGAGGTGGCTGATGGGGGAGAGGGCACCGTCGATGCCGTGGTGAATGCCACGGGTGGGAAGCGTCGCATCGTGCGCGTGCACGGTCCGCGCGGTGCCGAGGTGGACGCTGCCTACGGGCTTTTGGGAGAAGGGCGCGCGCTCATCGAGATGGCTCAGGCATCGGGTCTCCCTCTGCTGGCGCATGCCGAGTACGACCCTCTTGTCACCAGCACCTTTGGCACGGGCGAACTCATTGCAGACGCGCTCGACCAGGGCGTGACGGACATCTCGCTCGCCATCGGCGGCAGCGCAACCAACGATGGCGGCATGGGCTGCATGCGCGCGCTGGGTGTGCGCTTCGAGGACGCGGATGGCAACGAGCTTGCCGGCACGGGCGCCGACCTCGAGCGCGTGGCCCGTGTGGACCTCTCGCAGATGGATTCGCGCATTGCTACGACGAGCTTCCATGTCATGTGCGACGTGGACAATCCCCTGGTGGGACCGCGTGGGGCCACGTACGTCTTTGGCCCGCAGAAGGGTGCTACGCCGCAGGTCGCGGACCGTCTCGAGGCGGGCATGCAATCGTATGCCAAGGTGCTCGCCCAGGCTTTCGAGGACTTTGATCCAGATGCTGCGGGAATGGGTGCGGCTGGCGGCCTTGGTGCTGCTGCACGGGCCTTTCTCGGTGCCGAGCTCTTACCCGGCGTCGAGCAGGTGCTTAACCTGGTCGGCTTTGATGGCCTGCTCGAAGGCTGCGATGTCTGCATCACCGGCGAGGGCCACGCCGACAGCCAGTCCGCGCATGGCAAGGTGGTGAGTGGAGTCGCGGCGAGATGCGCAAAGGCAGGCGTCGCCTGCGTGGCCATCGTGGGTGGTATGAACGCGGACGCGCGAGAGCTTCTCGATTGTGGCGTGGATGCCTTGGTGCCCGCCGTGATTGACGTGAGCACGCGCGAGGAGGTGCATGCGCATGCAGAGGAGAACTTCTCCTATGCTGCCGAGCGCACCTTTGCCCTCCTTGCAATGGGCCGCAGGCTTGCGTAGGCGAGGGGGGACTCATGGCGAAAAAGATTAGAGACGTCTTTGTCGCTCCCACTGCGGTCGTGACCGGAGAGGTGACGCTCTCCGAGGGCTGCTCCATCTGGCACGGTGCCGTGCTGCGCGCAGACGAGGACGCCATCGTGCTCGGGCCTCGCACCAACGTGCAGGACAACGCCGTCATCCACGTGTCAGCGGGGCATCCGACCGTCTTGGGCGAGGGGGTGACCGTTGGTCACGGCGCTATCGTCCATGGGTGCACGGTAGGCGAAAACACGCTCATTGGCATGGGTTCCATCATCCTGGACGGTGCCCGCATTGGCAGCAACTGCATCGTGGGAGCAGGCGCCCTGGTCAAGAAGGGGGACGTCATACCCGACGGGATCGTGGTGCTTGGCACGCCCGCGCGAGCTGCTCGCAAAATGACCGAGGACGATATCGCGGCAAACCATCGCAATGCCGAAATATACGTGAACCTGGCACTCAAGGCCCTGGGGCCTTGCAAGCCACAAACGCCAGCGAAGGAGACACCGATGCAGATTCGTCGCGCGCAAGCGTCAGACATTCCCGACATCCAAAGGCTGCTGGTTCAGGTGTGCACGGTGCATGCCGAGGGGCGCCCCGATCTCTTTCAGATTGGCGGCACCAAGTACACCGCCGACGAGCTCGAAGAGATCATCGCTGACGACGGCCGTCCCATCTTCGTGTGTGTGGGAGAGGGCGGACACGTGCGGGGCTATGCCTTCTGCGTCATCGAGGACTTCACGCAGGACACCGCACGCACGCATGTGCGCTCGCTCTATATCGACGACATCTGCGTGGACGAGGCCGCCCGCGGGCAGCACGTGGGCTCCACCGTCTACAACTATGTGATTGATTGGGCCCGTGAACAGGGCTTCTATAACGTCACGCTGAACGTGTGGTCGTGCAATCCCGGTGCGCAGCGCTTCTACGAGGCCATGGGCATGAAGCCCTGCAAGATCGGCATGGAGCAAGTGCTCTAGCGCGGCTTATCGCACTGGTCCGCTGCGGGGGACGCAACGGGCATCGGTTCCGTCCGTATCGGCGGACCAGTCGCCACTGGTCCGTCCCGGGGGACGCAACGGAGGCCGGTTCCGTCCCAAACAGCGGACCAGACGCCACTGGTCCGTCCCGGGGGACGCAACGGAGGCCGGTTCCGTCCCAAACTGCGGACTGGTCGCCGGGAGCGCGCCATTTGTCACGAAAGAAAGAGGGACAGGCCGCTGACCTGTCCCTCCTGGCATTGCGCTTGTGCGAAAGACTTACGCCTTGGCACCGCCGGGGATCTCGCCGCCGCAGTGCGGGCAACGGGTGGCGCCTTCCTTGACCTCCTCGAGGCAGCTCGGGCACACGGGCACGGGCGCGGGCTCCTCAGCCGGTGCCTCGAGGCCAGCCATGGACTGGAACTTGTTCATGGCCTTGACGATGTTGAAGACGATGAAGGCAACAATCAGGAAGTTGATGACGGCGCTGATGAAGGCGCCAAAGTCCATGCCAGCGATGACCAGCGAGCCAGCCATGTCGGCACCGCCACCAGTGAGGGTGGTGATCAGCGGGTTGATGATGTCATCGGTCAGCGACGAGACGATGGCCGTGAAGGCGCCGCCGATGATAACGCCGACGGCCATATCCATGACATTGCCCTTGGCGATGAACTGTTTGAACTCATCCATATACTTGCTCATGCAAATCACTCCTTTGGTACGCATGCGGGTGCATGCGAACTACCATAGCAGATGGAGGAACCGTGAAGACTCCCCGAAAACGAGTGGCAATATAGCACGTTAGGCCACATATGGCCACTCATGTTTGTGTTATGAGCTGCGCCGGGGCCTTGCCAGCTCGTCGGTGTCCAGACAGATGGTGACGGGACCGTCATTGACGAGTGTCACCTGCATCTCCGCCCCAAAGATGCCGCGTCCCACGTGTGCCACGTCGGCGGCCGCCAACGCACAGAAGCGCTCGTAAAGCGGTATCGCGATCTCTGGCCGCGCCGCACCTACAAACGAGGGCCGGTTGCCCCTGCGTGTGTCGGCAAACAGCGTGAACTGGCTCACCACCAGCACCTCTCCGCCAATGTCAGAGAGCGAGAGGTTCATCTTGCCCTCGCCATCGTCAAAGACGCGCAGCCGCGAGATCTTGGTCCAGAGGCGCTCGACTTCGGCCTCGGTGTCGTTGGGGGAGATGCCCAACAGCACCATGAAGCCCTTGCCGCAGCGTCCGACAACCTCGTCCTCGACCGTCACGCTTGCCTGCGACACGCGTTGCAGCACTGCTCGCATCGGCGCCTCCTACAGCCCGTACAGCGCCGAGAACTTCTCGGTGAGATAGTCGGTGAAGTACGTGGCGGAGAAGGGCTCGCCGCAGGCGTCGAGAATCAGCTCGTTGGTGTCGCGCGAGCGTCCATGCCACCAGATGCGGTCGCGCAGCCATGCATGGATGGGGGAGAGGTCGCCCGAGGCGCAGACGCCGTCGAAGTCCATGCCCTCGCGCACCATCGTGGCCTTGAGCTGCGCGCCGCTGTCGCTGCCCAGCGCGTAGGGGGGGAAGTAGCCGATCAGGCCACC
>CAMYZR010000066.1 GCA_947303905.1 uncultured Atopobiaceae bacterium | reverse complement strand
CGCCGCGCAGAAGGCCGAGAAGAAGGCCGAGGAGGCCAAGAAGGCGGAGGCCGAGAAGAAGGCAGCCGAGAAGAAGGCTGAGGAGGCCAAGAAGGCCGCCGAGAAGAAGGCCGCTGAGAAGAAGGCCGCCGAGGAGAAGGCCGCAGCCGAGAAGAAGGCCCAGGAGAAGGCCGCCGCCGAGAAGGCAGCCGCCGAGAAGAAGGCAGCCGAGGCCAAGAAGGCAGCCGAGAAGAAGGCAGCCGAGAAGAAGGCAGCGGAGAAGAAGGCCGCCGAGAAGAAGGCGGCCGAGAAGAAGGCAGCAGAGGCCAAGAAGGCCCAGGAGGCCAAGAAGGCAGCCGAGAAGAAGGCTGCGGAGAAGGCAGCCGCCGAGAAGAAGGCACAGGCCGAGGCGGAGGCCCTGGCTAAGGCCGAGGCCGAGGCAAAGGCGAAGGCGGAGGCCGAGGCACAGGCCAAGGCCCAGGCGGAGGCAGAGGCTGCCGCCCAGGCGGAAGCAGAGGCCAAGGCAGCCGCAGAGGCTGAGGCCCAGGCGAAGGCAGAGGCCGAGGCGAAGGCGCAGGCCGAGGCAGAGGCGAAGGCACAGGCCGAGGCGGAGGCTCAGGCGAAGGCTGAGGCAGAGGCGAAGGCCCAGGCCGAGGCAGAGGCCAAGGCAGCCGCAGAGGCAGCCGCAGAGGCCCAGGCTGAGGCCGAGCTCAACGAGAAGGCCGCCGCCCTCCTCGCCCAGGCCACCGAGGGCACCGAGCTCGAGGGCATCCAGTACGCCGGCATCGTCTCCCAGGACGGCGGCACCTACGTCATCCTCGCCACCACCGCCGACGGCCAGAACGTCAACGTCACCATCGTGGTCGAGGAGCAGGCCCAGGTCGTCTCCGTCGAGGCCGCCACGGACGAGGCCGAGACCGACACCGAGACCGACGCCGAGCAGGACGAGAACGAGTACGTCGAGCAGGACGAGATCGACTACGCCAACGTCATCTCCGAGTAACACGCAACACAAGCTCTCCCGGGCGGGGTTCCACAAAGAGGGACCCCGCTTTCTTGTGCGTGATCTGCTCACATTGACACGCCTCATCGAACCTGAGTGTGACCTATGGCCGGACACCGTGTCGGTAGTAAAGAACGGAGCCACCGTCCTCAGACGATGGCTCCGTTGGCCTAGCTATTTCAGCAAGTGCTTAGTCGTCCGCACGGTCGATCGGCAGGCACATGCAGCGGCAGCCACCACGGCCGCGGGAGAGCTCGGGTGCGGCAAAGGCGTGAACCTTGAGGCCCGCCTTGTCCAGCAGGTCGAGGGTCACCTCGGCGCGAAGGAAGCCGATGACCTCGCCCGGGGCGATGGCCAGCACGTTGGAGCCCATGTTCCAGGTCTCCCAAGCGCTTGCGATGGGGTCGTCGCCACCGCAGGGGATGAGGTTGACCCAATCGGTGTCAAGCGCCTCGCACAGGGCCTTGCGCCAGTCGTCGCTCACGAAGGTGGCCTGCGGCTGCTCGTAGTCGCTCCAGCTCAGCTTGTACACGGGGACGTTGCCCGACAACAGCGGGTTGTAGATGAAGGTGTCATGGTCGACCATGGAGAGCATGTCGTCCAGGTACATGTTCTGGCGGTTCTGCTCGAGGTCGAAGACGTAAACGGACTTGAAGCCGTGCTTGAACAGCTCCTCGGCGACGATCTCGATGGCCTGCGGCTCGGTGCGCTGGCTGGAGCCGATGCAGACGACATCCTTGTTCAGCACCATGAAGTTGCCGCCCTCGAGGATGTAGTTGTACTTCTCGGGGTACAGGTTGTCGATGATCTTGCCCTTGTAGGCGGGAGCGCTCTGGATGATGTACTTCATCATCAGCGGCTCGCGCTTGCGGGCGGCCATGCGCATGCGAGACAGGATGTAGGAGTCGCCCACGTTGATGGAGCTGTCGCGCGTGAAGTGGGTGTTGGTCAGCGGCTTGACGAGGAAGAGGTCCTGCTTGGCCACGAGACCCGCCAGCGTCCTCACGTCGCTGATGGCGGGGTTGTCGCCACGGATGCCGCAGTAGATGGCCTCGACGAAGTCCTCGAGGCTGAGCGAGCCGTAGTACGCGTGCACGGACTTGGCCAGACCCTCGGAGGGAAGCTCAGAGGCAGCGACAAACTCGCGCGTGAAGTTGAAGCGCATCCAGTCGTCCTTCATGGCCTCCGTGAACAGGTCGCGCATGTCCAGGACCTCGACGCCCTTCTCGCGAAGGATGTTGGTGAACACATCGTGCTCGGCCTGGGTTGACGGCAGGAAGGGGGTGTCCTCAAAGAGCATCTCCTCGAGCATGGAGGGATGGATCTGCTTCAACTCGTTGCCCGGACGATGAACCATAACGGTTTTGAGGGTGCCAATCTCAGAATATACGTGAATCATGAATAGGGTCCTTTCCTGTAAACATGACTGTTTCCGAACGGTTAAACGCCTAGAAAAATCATCTAACACAATGAAAGAGAAATCCAATAAAGGGTTTTGGATATTCGCCAAACGGAGTACTTCTTATGCCATGCGCTAACTTCGGCGAAAAAGAGCTCGGGATGGTCCTTTGCCCTTTGCCCGATGCCAGCGGTTGCACCCCTGCGCCCCTTGTTGTGGGGCTTTGTGCGCAAGCTGTGCGGCACGGCTTGCGCAATTGGCCCCAGTGAATAGAAACCCCGCTCGCGGTGGTATCTTAATAAGGCTGCACATCCACGGCCGCTGCTGCGGCATCAATCAAGGAGTACTCATGCGTGACAAGCTAGAGAAGCTGCTCGAGGCATACGCCGAGCTCGAGAAGAAGATGGTGGACCCCGCGGTGGTCTCCGACCCTAAGGAGTACGCGCGCATCGCCAAGGAGCACGCTAACCAGTCGGCGCTGGCTGCCAAGGCGCGCGAGTACCTGACCGCCCTTGACGACATCGAGGTTGCCAAGGAGATGCTGCGCGAGACCTCCGACCCCGACGAGAAGGAGATGCTGCAGGAGGACCTCACTGCCAACGAGGCCAAGCTTCCCGGCCTCGAGGACGAGATCAAGGTCATGCTCATCCCCGGCGACCCCAACGACGAGAAGGACACCATCGTCGAGATCCGCGGCGCCGCCGGCGGCGACGAGGCGGCCATCTTCGCTGGCGACCTCTTCAAGATGTACGAGCGCTTTGCCTCGAGTCGCGGCTGGAAGATCGAGGTCTTCTCGGCCAGCCCGTCGGATGCGGGCGGCTTCAAGACCATCGAGTTCAAGGTCACGGGCGACAAGGTCTACTCCGTGATGAAGTACGAGGGCGGCGTCCATCGCGTCCAGCGCGTGCCCGTCACCGAGAGCCAGGGCCGCATCCAGACCTCCACGGCCACCGTGGTCGTCATGCCCGAGGCCGACGACATCGACATCCAGATCGCGGCCGAGGACCTGCGCATCGACACCTACTGCGCATCCGGCCCCGGCGGACAGGGCGTCAACACCACCTACTCCGCCGTGCGCATCACGCACCTGCCCACCAACACCGTGGTGCAGTCGCAGGACCAGCGCTCCCAGATTCAGAACCGTGAGGTCTGCATGCAGATGCTGCGTGCCCGCCTGTACGAGATGGAGCTCGAGAAGCAGCAGGCGGAGCTTGGCGCCGAGCGCATGGGGCAGATCGGCCGTGGCGACCGCGCCGAGAAGATCCGCACCTACAACCAGCCGCAGGACCGCGTGACCGACCACCGTATCGGCTTCAACGCCACCTACAACGGCGTGCTGCTCGGCGACAAGCTGGTTACGGTCATCGACGCACTGGCTGCCGCAGAGCGTGCCCAGAAGCTCGCCGAGGCGGTGTAAGCAGCTCGTGCCAACCGACGTCTGGACCGTCCAGCGCGTGCTCGACTGGACGGTCGGCTACCTGCAGCGCAAGGGCGACGAGCGCCCGCGCCTGTCCGCCGAGTGGCTGCTGTGCGCCGCCACCGGCCTGACGCGCGTTGAGGTGTATACCAACTTCGATCGCCCGCTCACCCCCGACGAGCTGGCCTTGATGCGCGAGTCCGTGGCTCGTCGCGGTCGTGGCGAGCCCCTGCAGTACGTGACCGGCGAGATGCCCTTCCGCCACATCGTCATGCGCTGCGAGAAGGGCGTGCTCATCCCACGCCCCGAGACTGAGGTGCTGGTAGATGGCTGTCTCGAGGCGCTTGCAGGTATCGATGCGCCGCGCGTGCTGGAGATTGGCACGGGCACGGGCTGCATCGCGCTCTCGCTGGCGACCGAGTGCCCGGGCACGCGCGTGATTGCGACCGACGTGTCGCCGAGGGCGGTGGCCCTGGCCACGCGCAACCGCGACGCGCTCGATCTGGCTGGCGTGGTGGACGTGATCGAGTGCGATCTCGCCTCCGGCGTCCCCGAGGCCCTGATGGGCAGCTTTGACCTGCTCGTCTCCAACCCGCCCTACATCCCGACGGCCGTCCTGCAAAACGAGGTCCCGCCCGAGGTCAAAGACTACGAGCCGCATCTGGCGCTCGATGGCGGACTGGATGGGCTGGACGTCTTCCGTCGGCTTCTTGACCTTGCGCCGATCGCACTCAAGCCAGGTGCGACGATGGCGCTCGAGCTCTCCGAGGACAACGTGGAGATGGCTGCCGACGTATGCCGTGAGCAGGGCGGATGGTCGCACGTCGAGGTGCGCCAGGACCTGACGCGCCGTCCGCGCGTGCTGTTGGCAACCCGAGAGGGGGAGTAGCGATGGGATCTGTGGTCAAAGTCGATCAGATGAGGCCGTCACGCGCCGTCATGGACGAGGCGATTGCCACGCTGGCCTTTAGCGGCGTGCTGGTGATGCCCACCGACTCCGTGTACGGCATCGGGTGCGCGGCGACGCCGGCAAACCCGGCGCACGAGCGCATCTTTGAGATAAAGCAGCGCGACCGCGCTCAGACCCTGCCCTGGCTGATCGCAGACCCGAGCGACCTCTCCGTGTACGGTACCGACCTGCCTCCCTATGCCATCGAGCTGGCCGTTCGCTTTTGGCCAGGGGCCCTCACGCTGGTGGTGCGCGCCTCGGACGCCGTGTCGCCCGAGTACCGTGCGGCCGACGGCACCATCGCCCTGCGCTGCCCCGACTCCAACCTGGTGCGCGACTTGGCGCGCAAGGTGGCGGCACCGCTGGCAACTACCAGCGCAAACACGCACGGTGTGGCTGCAGCCACCAGTGGTTCGGGCGTCGAGCCGCGCATCGTCGCGGCCGCAGACCTCACGTTGGACGCTGGTCCCGCCCCCGTGGGCGTGGCGTCGACCATCGTGGGCTGCACTGGCGCGACTCCGCAAGTATTCCGCGAGGGAGCCATCTCAGCGGCAGAGATCCAGAGCGTGGTGGCTTAGCGCCGGGCACTTCAAATGTGTGTCCCATTTGCGGCAAACCCGTGGATAGCAAAGCTGTCACGCGCTGGTAACAACACATGGCTACCCTACGATACGGACAATATTCAGCACAAGACAGGAGCCTCCATGTACATTGAGCACCTGAACAGCCAAGATCCCGAGCTCGCTGCCGCCATGGGCGACGAGCTGGGTCGCAAGCGCGCGTCCATCGAGCTTATAGCATCCGAGAATTTCGTCAGCCTTGCCGTGATGGAAGCCGTGGGCAGCCCGCTAACCAATAAGTACGCCGAGGGCCTTCCCGGCCACCGCTACTATGGCGGCTGCTGGGCCGTCGACGCCGTCGAGAACATCGCCCGCGAGCGCGCCAAGAAGCTCTTCGGCTGCAACTTTGCCAACGTGCAGCCCCACTCTGGCGCCCAGGCGAACTTTGCCGCCGAGAGCGTGTTTGCCAAGCCCGGCGACACCATCATGGGCATGGACCTCTCCAACGGCGGTCACCTCACCCACGGCAGCCCCGCCAACTACTCGGGCAAGCTCTACAACGTGGTCAGCTATGGCCTCTCCGAGGAGACCGAGCGCATCGACTACGACGACGTTGCCGCCAAGGCAGAGCAGTGCCAGCCCAAGCTGATCATCGCCGGTGCCTCCGCCTATCCGCGCGTGATCGACTTCGAGCGCTTTGCCGAGATCGCCCATTCCGTGGGTGCCAAGCTCATGGTCGACATGGCCCATATCGCCGGCCTTGTCGCAACCGGTGCCCACCCGAGTCCGCTGCCCTGGGCCGACGTGGTGACCACCACCACGCACAAGACCCTGCGCGGCACGCGTGGCGGCCTCATCCTCTGGATCGACGAGGAGCTCACAAAGCGCATGAACAGCGCCGTGTTCCCCGGCAGCCAGGGTGGCCCGCTCGAGCACGTGATCGCCGGCAAGGCTGTCGCCTTTGGCGAGGCCCTTCAGCCGAGCTTCACCACCTACATCGAGGGCGTCTGCGCCAACGCCAAGGCGCTCGGCCGCGGCATGGAGGCCAAGGGCCTGCGCATGGTCACCGGCGGCACCGACAACCACCTGCTGCTCGTGGACCTCACCACCGCCGGCGAGGACGTGACCGGCAAGCTGGCCGAGAACGCGCTGGACGAGGTGGGCATCACCGTCAACAAGAACACCATTCCCGGCGAGAAGCGCAGCCCGTTTGTGACGAGCGGCATTCGCGTGGGTTCGGCCGCCATGACGACGCGCGGCTTTGGCGAAGACGAGGCCGAGCGCATCGGCGAGCTGATCGGCGAGGTCGTTACGCATCTGGGCGACCAGGCTGTCATGGACGCCGTCACCGCCGAGGTCAAGGACCTGCTGGCAGCCCATCCGCTCTACCCCGAGCTGGGCTAGAAGGCACGCACAAATACCGAAAAGGCGCTCGGAGTTGGCTCCGGGCGCCTTTTTGCGCGATATGCTGCGATAAGCGTCGTGCATGTCCCGCAAGCGCGCCTCGACCAAAGGCAGAATGCATAAAAGTTGCCTAGTTACCGCATTTTGCTCGTTTTACGGCTACACTTGTGCGGACCAGACACCCATCGAAGGGAAGCTCTCATGGAAGTCATCACCGATCCTCGCCTTTTCGTCATGGACCATCCGCTCGTGCAGCACAAGCTGTCCATCCTGCGAGACAAGAACACGCCCACCAAGATCTTCCGCGAGCTTGTCACCGAGCTGTCCGTGCTGGAGGGCTATGAGGCCCTTCGAGACCTGCCCCTGGAGGACATCGAGGTCGAGACTCCGCTCGAGGTCACGACGTGCAAGAAGATCGCTGGCAAGAAGTTTGC
>CAMYZR010000065.1 GCA_947303905.1 uncultured Atopobiaceae bacterium | reverse complement strand
TACGGGCGTCTACTACGTGGACGATGAGGCCCTCGACATTGCGCGACAGGTGTTTGACCGTGAGCAGAAGCGCTACGACAGCCCGATGGTGGTGGAGCTCGAGCCGCTTACCTGCTTCTTTGCGGCCGAGGAATACCATCAGGACTACCTCAAGAAGAACCCGGCAGGCTACTGTCACATCACCTTCGAGACCCTGAGCGACCTCGTGTAGCACCCCCAGGCAGGTCCGCACATCCGGGGACGGTCGCCCTGCCACACGCCAAGCAAAACTCACCGCAGATTAATCTTTGCCCAAACTCGCATTAATCTTCGCCGGGCATCATACTGGACAACGGAAGACGACAAGGCTGCCTTCCACCACCAGAAGGAGTGCAAGACCATGGAGAAGCTCGAGAAGGTCGAACTGGTCCGCGAGAAGACCGGCGTTTCATATCAGGATGCACGCGACGCCCTCGAGGCCTGCGACTACGACGTGCTCGACGCGATCATCTGGCTCGAGGGCAAGGGCAAGGCGGACACCACCACCGCAACCTACGAGACCTCCAGCACCACGACGCAGACCACCTCGTTCGAGATGCGCGAGGCGCAGGAGGAGTACCAGCGCACCAGCAAGAAGACCAGGGTCGGCGAGGCCTGGGGCAGCTTCTGCCGCGAGGCCAAGCGCATCCTGCGCGCCAGCCTCGAGATGACCTTCGTGGCCGAGCACAAGGGCGACCGCGTGATTGCCCTGCCGCTGCTGCTTTTGATCATCGGCCTGTTCGCCTGGGGCGCCTCCCTGTGGCTGCTCATCGTGGGCCTGTTCTTTGGTCTGCGCTACCACATCGAGGGCATCAGCTCGGTGACCATCGACGTCAACGACGCCATGGACAAGGCCGCCGATGCCGCCGAGAGCATCAAGAACGACTTCACCAACAGGGACGAGTAGTCCCACAAGCAGGAGGTAGTACCCGATGGCGCGGATTCTGATTGTTGAGGACGAGGCCAAGATCGCCCGCTTCGTGGAGCTGGAGCTTACGCACGAGGGCTACGAGGTGGACAAGGTCGCCGACGGCCGCGCCGGCGAGGAGGCCGCGCTCTCGGGCAACTACGACCTCATCCTGCTTGACGTGCTGCTTCCCGAGCTCAATGGCATGGAGGTGCTCCGCCGCATCCGCCGCGAGAGCGACGTGCCCGTCATCATGCTCACCGCACGCGACGCCGTGATGGACAAGGTCGCGGGCCTCGACGCGGGTGCCGACGACTACATCACCAAGCCCTTTGCCATCGAGGAGCTGCTCGCGCGCATCCGTGTCGCACTCAAGCGCCGCGAGGCGAGCGAGCACGCTGTCAAGCCAGAGCCCGAACCCGACCACCACGTGCTGACCATCAAGGGCGTCTCGCTAGACGTGGAGCGCTACGAGGTGCGCGTGGGCAACGACGTGATCGAGCTCACCAACCGCGAGTTCGAGGTGCTCAAGGCCCTGATGGAGAACCGCAACATCGTCATGAGCCGCGACCGGCTGGTACAGCTGGCCTGCGGCTATGACTTTGTGGGAGAGACCAACATCATCGACGTGTACATCCGCCACCTGCGCTCCAAGATCGACGACTGCTATGGCATCAAGCTGATCACGACCGTACGAGGGGTGGGCTATGTCATCCGCGAGGACTAGCGAGAGCGGCGAGCGGCTCGCCCGGGCGGTCTCCCTCAGGCCCACCGCCTCCATCGCACGCACCATCAGCTGGAGCTTCACCTGGCGAAAGCTCCTCAGGGTGCTGTTCGGCGACGTGATGGTGATGTCACTTCTGATCTGTGCCTTCGTTTGGCACTGCACGGCCGCGCTGCCCGCGGCCGCTGCCGACGGCATCACCGAGAGCGTGCTGGGTACGCCCATCGTCAATCCCTCACACTGCGTGTTCACCGGCACCGGGGCTGACATCGCAACGTGGACGTTCACCATCCACGGCAGCAACGGGGTCGAGTACGCAACCATGATGGAGCCCTACCTGCGGCTCCTCTTTCCGCCAGTCGCCTTCCTGCTCTTTTGCCAGGTGCTGGACCTGTTCGACTTCTTCAGCGACACCCGTCGCGTGCGCCGCACGCTGCAGCCCCTGAACGACCTCGCCGTGGCCGCCGAGGCGATAGGCCACGTGACCGCCTCGACCGACCCCATGAGCGCCAAGGCCAGCACCGACAAGATGGCCACGCTCGAGGAGGCCATCGAGCGCGCCACCGTCGACTCCCCCACCGTCTCCACCGGCGACAAGGACCTGCGCAGCATCGAGGTCGCCCTCAACGGGCTTCTGCGCCAGATGCAAGAGGCGAAGCTGCAGCAGATGCGCTTTGTCAGCGATGCCAGTCACGAGCTGCGCACACCCATCGCGGTGATCCAGGGCTACGTCAACATGCTCGACCGCTGGGGCAAGACCGACGAGGACGTGCTCGAGGAGTCCATCGAGGCGCTCAAGGCCGAGAGCGACCACATGCAGGAGCTGGTCGAGCAGCTGCTCTTCCTCGCGCGGGGCGATTCGGGCCGCAACACGCTCGAGCGTACCGACGTCAGTATCGCGCAGGTGGTGCGCGAGGTCTGGGACGAGTCCTGCATGATCGACGAGCACCATCACTACGTGTGCCGCGTGAGCGAGCAGGCGGAACAGGACCAGACCCTCGTGACCGAGGGTGACCTCGCCATGCTCAAGCAGTCGTTGCGCATCATCGTGCAGAACGCCGAGAAGTACTCTCCCGAGGGAAGCACCATCACGCTTGACGCGCGTCGTGACGGACAGAACGTCCTCTACAGCGTGCAGGACGAGGGCATCGGCATGTCAGAGACTGACGTGCGCCACATCTTCGAGCGCTTCTATCGCGCCGACGAGGCCCGCAAGGAGAAGACCGACGGCTCTGGCCTGGGCCTCTCCATCGCCAAGTGGATCGTGGACGCCCACGAGGGCTCGATCGAGGTCGTCTCTCGCGAGGGCGTGGGCACCCGCTTTACCGTGCGCTTCCCCGCCAAGTTCTGACACGGGCGGAGTCGCCGCCGGCGCATCGAGCCCCCAGCCGTCGGGAACGGTTCCTTTTGGACCCAGGGCAAAGGGTAAGCAAAAGGCGCGGGGTGAGACGTATCTCACCCCGCGTCAGCTCATGCGTGTCTGAGCGCGTTACGCCAGGTCGGCCAGATTCTCGCCGTTGCTCGCGATGACCTGCTTGTACCAGTAGAAGGAGTCCTTGCGGCTACGCGCCATGGAGCCCTTGCCCTCGTCGTCCATGTCGACGTAGATGAAGCCGTAGCGCTTGCGCATCTCGCCCGTGCCGGCGGAGACGACGTCGATGCAGCCCCAAGTGGTGTAGCCCCACAGGTCCACGCCGTTCTCGATGGCGCGGTTCATGGCCTCGATGTGCTCGCGGTAGTACTCGATGCGGAACGGGTCATGGATGGAGCCATCCTCCTCGACGGTGTCGTAGGCGCCGAGGCCGTTCTCGACGACCATCAGAGGAATCTGATAGCGAGCGTAGGCCCACTCGAGGTACCACTGCAGGCCCGTGGCGTCGGTCGCCCAGCCCCAGTCGGAGTACTTGAGGTACTCGTTGCGGGCACCCGCGGAGAAGTTGCCCTTGACCATGTCCTTGACCTCATGGGTGGTCACCACGTTGGACATGTAGTACGAGAAGGTGTAGAAGTCGACGGTGCCCTCGGCGAGGTCGACCCAGTCGGTGTCGGCAACCTCGAGCTCGACGTTGTGCTCCTTCCACAGGCGCGTGGCATAGGTGCCGTAGTCGCCCAGGCACTGGACGTCGCCGCAGTAGTAGATGCCCTCTTCCATCTGATGCTGTGCCAGCAGGATGTCCGCCGGGTCGCAGGTCGCGGGGTACCAGGCGATGCCGCAGATCATGCAGCCGATCTTGTTGTCCTGGTCGATGGCATGGCCGATCTGGACCGCCTTCGCCGACGCGACGAACTTGTGGTGCAGGTGCTGATAGGCGCCCTGATAGTCCTCATCGGTGGTGTGACCGGAGAACGGCAGGAACATGATGGTGTTGTTGATCTCGTTGAAGGTCAGCCAGTTGTGCACGAGGCCCTTGAACTCGCGGAAGCAGGCGGTGGCGTAGCGCACGTAATGGTCGATGGTCTCGCGGTTCTCCCAGCCGCCGCAGTGCTCCTCGAGGTAGAGCGGCGTGTCAAAGTGCCAGATGGTCACGAGCGGCTCGATGTCGTTCTTGCGCATCTCCTCGAACATGCTCTTGTAGAAGGCCACGCCCTCGGCGTTGGGCTCCTTCTCCAGGCCCGTCGGGAACAGGCGCGACCAGCTGATGGACATGCGGAACTGCTTGAAGCCCATCTCGCCGAAGAGGGCGATGTCCTCCTTGTAGTGGTGATAGCCGTCAACCGCGTTGTGGTTGGGATAGTGGTACTCGGGAAGCACCGCATAGTGAGCGCCCTCGGGCAGCTTGTCGCCGTTGCGCATCTTGCAGTGGTTGCCGTCCTTGTCGATGTAGGTCACGTAGCGCGGCTCGGTGACCGTGCCGCCGGTGGTGACGTCGGTCATGGCCATGCCACGGCCGCCCTCGTTCCAGCCGCCCTCGTACTGGTTGGCCGCTACTGCTCCGCCCCACAGAAAGCCCTCAGGAAATGCCATGTCGTACCTCCTAGTCTCGGTTCCCTTACCCATAGATACTGAAAATGATAGCGGAGGAGGCACAAAGCGAACGAGACGCCCTCTCATGGCGCCTCGTACAATCGGCAGACGTTTTGCGTCTTGCGTAACGGATGTCCTACAGCAGCGACAGGTCCAGCTCCCAGCGGTTGGGGACGCCAGAACCGTCAAGGCCTCCCATGTCGATCTGCGAGAAGTCGGGCAGGAGGATGTCGGTGCAGGTGAAGATACCGTCCTCCCAGGCGTAGACGTAGATCATGCAGTTGGTGTTGCCCGGGAAGCCCACGCGTGCGGTGTCTATATGCGTCTGGTAGAAGTGACGCAGGCAGCCACCCGAGCTCACGACCAGTACGTTTTGGGTCTTCTCGTCCGCCATGATATCGCTGAGGCAGCCGCCGATGCGCGCATCGATCTCGGCGTCAGACTCTCCCCCGCCAGCGCTCATCACCATGGAGCGCAGCCTGCGGTCACCACTTTCGATGCCAAAGCCCGGCTCGCAGAAGTCGTCCTTGCCCTCGAAGATGCCAAACCCGCACTCGCGCAGGCCCTTCTTGCGCACGTAGGGCTTGACCTCGCCAAAGGCCGCCTCGCAGACGAGCTCCATCGTGTCGCAGCAGCGCTCGGAGGTGCTGGTGTAGAAGTGGTCGAACTCCACGCCAAGCCCCGACAAGAGCTCGCCGGCAACGCGGCACTGCTCGACACCGCGCGGCGTGATGGGAGAGTCGCACCATCCCTGGCTCTTGTGCTGCACGTTGAAGAGGGTCTCGCAATGGCGCATGGCATACAGGAGCTTCTTGGGCATGGCATTCTTCCTTATGTTGCGGCTGCAATATATCCATCTTAGCAAGCATTTGTGCCAGGAAGGACACTTTCGAGGCTCCGTAAAAAGCCAACACCCCACGCAGGTCTGCTGGTAAAAGCAGCAAACTCCGCGCGGGGCGTTGGCGCAGTCACATACCCTCAAAACCCCGGCTCAGAAGCCTGCAATCCAAATTGCAGGCCCCTCTACCGGCTCACAACGCTCAGAACTCCAAATTGGTGCCCTGCTCGTCCTTTGAGAACATATGGATGACGTTGCCGCCGAAGGCGTACTCCACCTTGGCGCCTGCGAAGAAGTGGTCCTGATAGGGACCCTCGATCTCGGTCGTGGGCACGATGACGATGACGTCCTGCCCGAGCGAGTCAAGATGCACGTGAACCGAGGAGCCCATCATCTCGGACACGTCGACCGTACCGACCAGCGTGGCAGCGTCGCCCGAAGCCAGGGAGATGTGCTCGGGACGGATGCCGAGCGTGATGGACTGCGAGGCCACGTCTTGGGCAGCCAGTCGCGCCTGCTTCTCGGCGCTGGGCACCACAATGGCATCGCCCACGTGCACGCTGTAGGCATCGCCGTCGCGCACCAGCTCGGCATCGAAGAAGTTCATTTGGGGCACGCCTATGAAGCCCGCCACAAAGAGGTTGGACGGATGCTCGAAGACCTCCTGCGGCGTACCGACCTGTTGGACTTCGCCGTCCTTCATGATGACGATGCGGTCGCCGAGCGTCATGGCCTCGGTCTGGTCGTGCGTGACGTAGATGAACGTGGAGTTGATGCGCTGGCGCAGCTTGATGATCTCGGCGCGCATCTGGTTGCGCAGCTTGGCGTCGAGGTTGGACAGCGGCTCGTCCATGAGCAGGACCTTCGGCTCGCGCACGATGGCGCGCCCGATGGCCACGCGCTGGCGCTGGCCGCCGGAAAGCGCCTTGGGCTTGCGGTCGAGGAACTCTGTGATGCCAAGCGTCTCGGCAGCCTCGTTGACCCGGGCATCGATCGCCTGCTTGTCCATCTTGCGCAGCTTGAGCGGGAAGGCGAGGTTGTCGCGCACCGTCATGTGGGGGTACAGGGCGTAGTTCTGGAAGACCATGGCGATGTCGCGGTCCTTCGGGGCGACGTCGTTCATGAGCTGGCCGTCGATGTAGAGCTCGCCGTCGGTGATCTCCTCGAGGCCGGCGACCATGCGCAGCGTGGTGGACTTGCCGCAGCCGGAGGGGCCGACGAACACCACGAACTCGCGGTCGGCGATGTCGAGGTTGAAGTCGGGCACGGCAAGGACGCCCTCGTCGGTGATGCGCAGGTTCGAGGCCTTGCGGGCGCTGTCGTCTGCCTTCTTGCGGCCAAAGAGGCCCTTCTTGGATTTACGCTCGGTGTTGGGATAGACCTTCTTTATGTGTCTGAGGCTTACTTCTGCCATTGTTCTTGCGTTCCTTCCTAGCCCTTGACCGCGCCCGCTGCGACGCCCTTGATGATGTGCTTCTGGCACGCCAGGTAGAAGATGATGACCGGAATGATGGAGAGCAGGATCAGCGCCATCGTGGCACCGAGATCCACCGTGCCATAGCTGCCCTTGAGGTACTGGATGTGGATGGGGATGGTCCGATACTTGTTGATGTCAAGCACGAGCACCGGCAGCAGGTAGTCGTTCCACACCCACATGATCTCGAGGATGCCCACGCTGATAAGGGTAGGCTTGAGCATGGGAAGCACGACGCTGAAGAAGGTGCGCACGGGTCCGCATCCGTCGATGGCGGCCGCCTCCTCGATCTCCAGCGGGATGGACTTGACAAAGCCCACGAACA
>CAMYZR010000064.1 GCA_947303905.1 uncultured Atopobiaceae bacterium | reverse complement strand
CCATCCTCACCGCAGAAGAGCTTGGTCGAGATGTACCGCTCGCCCGTGTCAGGCGCGATCGTGACCACGGTCTTGCCCGGTCCCAGCTCCTTGGCCATCTTGACGGCTGCCACCACGTTAGTGCCCGAGGAGATGCCGCACATCAGCCCCTCCTCGCGCGCGAGACGACGCGCCATCTCAAGCGCCTCGATATCGGTGACGATGCAGATGTCGTCGTAGATCTCGGTGTCCAGGATCTCGGGAATGATGCCGTCGCCGATGCCCATCTGCAGGTGAGTGCCCACAGGACGGCCAGAGAGAATGGCAGCCTGGTCGGGTTCGACCGCCCAGATGCGCACGCCGGGATTGACCGCACGCAGCACGTGGCCCACGCCCGTGAGCGTGCCGCCGGTACCGATACCAGAGCAGAAGCCATCGATGCGCGAGTCCGCGTCAGCTATGATCTCTGCCGCCGTGTGCTCGCGGTGCGCCCACAGGTTGTCGACGTTCTCGAACTGCTGGGGAACGTAGACGCGCGGATCCTCCTCCGCCATCTGCAGCGCTCGCTTGATGCAGCGGTCCACGCACTCGCCGATGTCTCCGTCGTCATGCTCCAGGATCACTTGGGCACCATAGTGCACCACAAGTCGGCGGCGCTCGATGGAGACCGAGTCGGGCATGATGATCTTTGCCTGATAACCCAAGACCGCCGCCACGAGGGCAAGGCCGATGCCTTGGTTGCCGCTCGTGGGCTCGACGATAATCGAGCCGGGCTTGAGCTCTCCACGAGCCTCTGCGGCACGCACCATCTGCAGCGCCGTGCGCGTCTTGATGGAGCCGCCCACGTTGGTGGCTTCGAACTTCACCAGAATGCGGGCGCAATCGGGACCTGGTATGTGGTTGAGGCGGACGAGCGGGGTGTGCCCCACCGCCTCGAGGATGTTGTCGTAAACCATGCCACGTTCCTCTCTCGTCAAACCTGTGGCATAACGATAGTGACACTGCGTGATTGCGACCTCGTAACGAAAACCGTCGCTCAAGGCACAGTGCCAAGGGGTAGCTTACCACCACTGGCCACGGGTGGCGAAACGCTTGCGGCGCATGGCAAATGATTGCCCGTATACTTATCGGTTGTCAGACATGTTGGCTTCTTTTGCGAGGATGGACTATGCGCAGCATATCGGTCATGGTCAAGCCCGTGTCCTCTGCCTGCAACATGCGGTGTGCGTACTGCTTTTATGCAGACGTGGCCAGCGGCCGTCAGATTGGGAACCGCGGCATCATGAAGCCCGAGATGGCGGAACTGCTGGCCCAGCGGTTGGCCGAAGCCGTGGACTTTGCTGGTGACGTGACGGTCAGCTTCCAGGGTGGAGAGCCCACGCTGGCAGGGCTCGACTGGTTCCGGCATTTCGTGGACCTGATGACCGCCTACCCGAACGTGACCACGCATTGGTCGCTCCAGACCAACGGAACGCAGCTCGACAGGGAGTGGTGCGCGTTTCTCGCCGAGCATGACGTCCTCGTTGGCCTGAGCCTCGATGGGCCTCGCTCTCTCACGGACCGGTTCCGCCGCGACGACGCAGGCGATGGAGTCTACGAGCGCGCGATGCGCTCTCTTGAGATGCTGCATGACGCCGACATCGAACCGAGCATTCTCACGGTGGTCACGCGGCAGCTTGCCCAAAAGCCCAAGCAGCTCATGCAGTTCTACCTCTCGCACGACATCGTCAACGTGCAGCTCATACCGTGCCTGCCGTCGCTGGACGGCACAGATGATGGCATGAGCCTGCGCCCCTCCGACTATCGCAGCTTCTTCCTGGGGTTCTTCCGCGCATGGAAGCGCGCCTATCAGCGCGAGCAGCTGGTGTATGTCAACCTGTTCGACAACGTGCTAGGCATCCTCGAGGGATACGCTCCAAACCAGTGCGGGATGATCGGCCAGTGCACCCTGCAGTACGTGATCGAGAGCAACGGCGACGTCTATCCGTGCGACTTCTACTGCCTCGACGAGTTCCGGATGGGCAACCTCGCCGACAGCCAGTTGCGTGACATGACGACAAGCGAGGCCTCCCGGCGTTTTTTCGACGAGGAGGACTGCAGGCGCGCGCCTTGCAGCACCTGTCCGTTCGAGAGCGTCTGCTACGGCGGTTGCCGCAGGCAGAACGTCTGCTACCTCACTGATGACAGCTGTGCCCACCGCGACGTCCTTGCGGAGGTTGCACCCGAACTCGCAGAGCTGTACAAGCTGTACTGAGATGTCAGTCGGCTGCGTCAGACGAGCGCAGCCTCAGACGCGGAGAAGGCCAGTCGTCACACGCGGGGCCAAAGCGGTCGATAGTCTTCGCCCGCCAGTGACGGGTCGGAGATGAGGCCTTCCTTCTGCACGCGATTCAGACGCTTGATCCGGTATTCCAGCCGCGATGCCGCTGCACGACCCTCAGCCGCCCAAAGGGCTTCCAACTCGACCGGCGGATTGAGGCGGGTATAGCGAGCTCCCGGCTCCTTGCCCGACAGGTGCTCGCGCAATCGACGACCGACGTCGGTCGTAATGCCCGTATAGAGCTGCCCTCCCGCGCATCGCACTATGTACACAAAGTAACTGGGCATCCTACCTGCTCTTTTGCAATCCCTGCCCACTCGGGCAAACTTTTTTCTAATTCCTACTTGCATTAGGGGAGATTATAAGTAAACTATAGTTAACTTCTTAGAGGGTCCCTCTCCACCTCGCAGAGAAGCGGGCATAGTCCCACTCGAAACGGCACGCATCCCCCCTTGGCGTGCCGTTTCTCTTGTCTTGGGGATGAATGTCGGACCCAAGACAACCAGAATTCTCAATCCCCTATTCCTGCGACGCGAGCCAGTCGACCACCAGCATCACGGCGACGCAGATGATCACGCACTGAGGAAAGTCCGCCAGAAAGCGCACGATGACAGCCACTGGGGGCAACGTCACCGTTTCGCGATAGATGACCATGGGGATGACCGTGGCATTGGGTATCGAGAGACACGCACACATGATGGCCGCACGCACCGTTGCCACCGGCAGCACCGACAGAAGCTTGTAAAGCCAGCTCGTCTCCTCGGGCACATAGCTCTGGGCCCAAGCCCTTGCGCGCTCCTCGATGCCGCGAACGTAGTTTGCCGCAAATGACGACACCAGCGCCACGGAGAGCTCGATGGCCATGAAGGAAAGCCGCCACAGGTTGTAGTTGTTGCGCGCGATGGTGACCGCTTGCAGCACCACGCTCACGAGAATCGCACTGGCGACGGTGATGAAGAGGGTGCGACGATTGCGCGCCATGTCGCGCGCCCAATCGTACACCTTGGCAGCCCCACTGCTCACACTCATGCTATTGCCTCCTATGCCTGCATGAACGACGGCATCGCGCCCGTCTTGGCAGCTTCTGCGATGTCAAACAACGCGTCTGCCACAGCATCATCGGCACTTGTGCCAATGTGCCAGCGAGCAGCCTGCTTGATCTGCTCGCCCGCGTTTGCCACCGCCACGCTGTTGGGAATGCCCTCGATCATGGAAAGGTCGTTCTCCGAGTCGCCGAAGGTGGCGACCTCGTCCATCGTGATGCCCAGCACCTCGACCAGGACCTGCACGGCACTGCCCTTGCTCCAGCCGTGCGGAGAGATGTCCACCAAGGGGGCGGTCAGGCTGGGGAAGACGAAGTCCATCGCGGGGAACTGCTCGCGCATGATGTCACGCGTCTCGGTCTGGCGGGCGCGGTCGCCCGTCACGTGGATGTTGGCCTTGGTGTACGCCGGTTCGTCCAGACGACGCACGTAGCGCTTGGCAGCCCCAAAGCTCGCCAGCATGCGTGCGGCATGCTCGTCATCGGGCGTGACAAAGTAGCCGGCGGTCTTGATGTCGCCATGGTGGACGTCGAACATCGTGAGGATGCCGCGGTCGGTGCGCGCAAGCCAATCCGCCAAGCGGTTGAGCTCGTCGCTCGAGACCTGCTCCTCGCGCACCAGCTCGCCGTCGACGTAGATCATCTGGCCGTTGCAGTAGGCGCCGGTCGCATAGCATTCGCTGTGGCCGGCGAACATCCAGTCCATGTCATTGGGGATGCGGCCGGAGACGGGGCCAAAGTGCAGCCCCTCCGCAAGCATCGCATCGATGCCTGCGATTGCATGGTCTGTTGCGCATGGCAGTCCGTGGCAGATGAGCGTATCGTCGAGATCGGTGAGCGCCAGCTTGATCATGGGGGTCCTCTCTGTTTGGCTTCCCAAACAACCCTACCACGCACGGGAAACAGGGGACAGGTACCCGCTTCCCTTCATCGAGAAAACGAGTGACACATTTCCTCCCCGGGAGTTTGTGTGTCACCTACTCCTGCACCTTCATGGCCTCAGAGAGGCTCACGCGGCGGATGTTCCAGATGTGCGCGACAGCAACCACCAGATAGGCGAGGGCGCCGATGCCCACGACCTCCGCCATCAGCGTTGGCTCGATGTAGAGCTCGAGGTTGCCCGAGTAACGATCCATGACCAGACGCACGGCCATGTCGCAGAGCCAGATGACAAACGGCAGGCTCGCCACCAGACTCACCATGACCGTCACGGTGATGGCGCGCACGTACAGCCGCGATATCTCGCCATCGTGGTAGCCGAAGACCTTCATGTAGCTGATGTAGCGGCTCGAGCGGTCGATAACCGTCTTGGTCAGCAGGTACACGAGAATGAGATACACCGGGACGGCAAAGGCAACGACCATTCCCATCAGGTCACCAAAGGAGCGCTCCATCTGGTCTGCCGAGGAGTCCATTGCCTCCGGCGTGATGTCAGTGGCAAGGTAGCGGGCGTCAAGCGTAAGCTCCTCGTCGCTCGCGTAGCCGGCAAAGTTGTCGTCGTCCTCGTCGATCATCCGATTGAGAGCTGTGCGGTCCATGTACACGTTCATGTTGGCTGAGCTGCCCCAAACGCTGGTGACGACAACGTCATAGGCCTTGTTGGTGTACTTATCGGTAAGGGTCAGCGTATCCCCAGGCTCGAGGCGACACTTCTGGGAGAGGCCCGTGCCCACCACCACGGCGCCATCACTCACATCAACCTCGCTCCAATAGCGCGAGCCCTGGTCGATACCATAGGCGGTAATCTCCTCCGAGCTGTCGGTGACCACGTGCTGGACCTCAAACGACATGGCGGCGAACTTCTCCGCCTGCGCGATCCTCTCTGGCCCGTTATCCGTCGTGTTGACGGGGTGAGCGTCCTCGTCGATGTCCATCGTGCGCAGGATGGCGCGCGCATAGCCCACAAACCCTAGGTCGTTCAGAGGGTCGTCGGTCTCCATCAGCTGATCGACCGCCGCATACGCCCGACGCTGCTCGACCGTACCCTCCAACTCGAGTGGGGCTTTGAGCAGGTAAATGTGGTTAGCCACCACGTCGGAGGTGAGCATGTCGGTGTAATGCCTGACCACGGGCATGAGGCAGAGGCCAAACAGCAGGAAGAGACTACAGAAGGAGATACCAAAGAACAGCACCACAAAGTGGCTGAGGTTGCGCAGGAACACGCGTAGCTGGAAGCGATGCACGAAGCCCAGAAACTCAGGCAGTGGCATGGTGTTGCGACGGCTGCGGCTCGCGATCTCGCGACGCAGGAACGCCAGCGGGGTAAAGCGCAGCTTCCGCATGAGCCCAACCAGCGTGACCACCTCAAGCAGCAGGAAGGGCACTATCGTCGTGTAGGCGAACACGCCAGGGCTGAAGCTGTACTCGTAGGGCGGGAGGCTGTACGAGCCGTAGTACAGGCGCTGCATGGGGCCGCTCATGGAGGTGAGGCCCAAGATGTTGCCTGCCACGCATCCCAGCACGCCGATGAGCGTGGGCAGCACCATGTAGTGGCCGATGATCTCGCGCTTGCGATAGCCCGAGGCGAGCAGCGTGCCGATGACGGCGGACTCCTGCTCGATGGTGGCGTTGGTGAGGACCACAAAGACGAAGGCCATGATAACCACGAGCAGCCCTACCAGCACCTTCCACATCACCTGATCGCTCGACACGTCGCTTGTGGCAAAGAAGATAGCCTTGTTGTCAAACTCGTAGTCGACGAGGTCGGTCAGCACCTCACCCTTGTCGGCAAGCAGGTCGGCCATGTCGCGCTCGAAGTCCGTGCGCGCCACGAGGTCCATCGAGCGGTCATCGAGCACGCCATCGTATCGGTAGTCCCGCTTGCTGCCAGCCAGCGCCTGAAAGCCCTCGGGCGTAACCAGGGCAATCGTGAAGGTGGTGGAGTTGAACAGCATGTCGGTGTTCTTCTCCATCAGGCACTCGTAGTCTGACATCGACATGATGCCCACCACACGAACGTCATGCCCGTTGACGTCAAGCGTGTCGTCCACGTGCACGCCGTTGTTAGCGCACCAGACGCGGTCGACGGCAATCTCGTTGTCAGCCTCGGGGGCGCGACCCTCAAAGAAGTAGCCCCTGTTGACCTCCATGCGGTTGTTCTGGTCGATGAGCCTGCAGTTCATGTCGCGATCGTCGCCGCTCAGGCGCAGGGGCACATCGGCCGTAAAGTCGGGGTAGATGGTGCAGCCCATCTCCTCCACAGCCTTTATCGAGCTCTTGGCCATCTCGAACTGCGTGGCAAAGTGGAAGTCCTCCACATTGGAACGCTCGTGCAGGCCGTCCTGTATCACCTCGATGCTGTGCGCCGCAGAGAGATAGCCGGCGCCCATGGCAATCGCAAACAGAAAGAGCAGGAAGATACCCAGATACTTACCGAGATTGTGGCGAAGGTCGCGCGGCAGGCGCTTGTTGAGCGGAGACATGCGCACCTACCAGGTAAGCTCGCGAGCTGGCAGGAGGTGGTCGTTGAGCGTATCCTCCGAGAGCTCGCCGTCACGCAGGCGCAGGATATGGTGGGACATGTGCCGAATGGCGTCGTTGTGCGTGACGATGACCATCGTCGACCCGTACTCCTGATTGATTCGCTCCATCAGCTCGAGGATCTCCTTGGAGCTGTGGTAGTCGAGCGCTCCGGTAGGCTCGTCGCAGAGCAGCAGGCTGGGGTTCTTGACCAGCGCTCGACCGATGGCGCAACGCTGCTGCTGACCGCCGGACACCTGGTTGGGGAACTTCCCGCGATGCTCCCACAGGCCCAGAGAGTGGATGAGGTCATCGATGGGCAGCGGGTCCTTGGAGAGGTACTGGCACACCTCGATGTTCTCGCGGATGGTGAGGTCGGGCACCAGGTTGTAGAACTGGAAGATGAATCCCAGCTCGCGGCGGCGATATTCGCCCAGCTGCTTGCCCGAGAGCGCGGTGAGCTCGGTCCCGTTCACGATGATGCTGCCG
>CAMYZR010000063.1 GCA_947303905.1 uncultured Atopobiaceae bacterium | reverse complement strand
ATCGCCCGCCTCCTTGCGCTTGAACCTCTCGAGCGTGCCCGTGAGCACGAAGGTGAGGCCCGCGAGCGTCTGGGGAGCCACCTCGGCGGGAGCCTCCTGCTCGAGCATGACGCCGGCCGCACGCAGGCGCTCGATGACTGCCATGTTGTCGCGCACCGAGAAGAACTCGGTCACGCTCTGCGCGATCTTGGGACCAATGCCCTCCACCTGCGCGATATCCTCCGGAGACGCTGCGGCGAGCGCCTGGATCGAGCCGAACCTGCGGGCGAGCACCTCGCCCACGTTGGCTCCCACGTGCCGGATGCCCAGGCCGAAGAGCACGCGCGCCAGGCCACGTGACTTGGACTCCTCCACCTGCGCCATGATCTTCTCGGCGATCTTGGAGCCAACGAAGATGGGGTCGCCCACCTCGTGGTCGCGCGACTTGGTCTCGTAGACGCGACCCGTGTCGAGCGTGGAGAGCGACTCGATGCTCAGACGGTCATAGAAGTCCGCAACGTCGCTCAAAAGGCCCTGCTCCACCATGCGACCCACCAGCTCGTCTCCCAGGCCGTCGATGTCCATGGCGTTGCGGCTGCCCCAGTGGATGAGGCGCTCCGTGGCCTGAGCCGGGCAGTCGATGGAGACGCAGCGATAGGCGACCTCGCCCTCCTCGCGCACCACGGGCGCGCCACAGCTCGGGCAGTGCGTGGGCATGTCCCACTCGGGACGCGCGGCGTGCTCCGCTGCCAGAGCACCCTCCAGCACCGGGCCAACCACCTCGGGAATCACGTCGCCGGCCTTGTGGACGACGATGGTGTCGCCCTCGCGCACGTCCTTGCGGCGGATCTCGTCGATGTTGTGCAGCGTGGCGCGCGCGATGGTCGAGCCGGCAACAACCACCGGGTCGAACTCCGCGACTGGCGTCAGCACGCCCGTGCGGCCGACCTGAATGCGGATCTCGCGCAGCACCGTGCGCTTCTCCTCCGGCGGGAACTTGTAGGCGATGGCCCAGCGCGGTGCGCGGGCGGTAAAGCCCAGTGCGTCCTGGCTGGCAAGGGAGTCGACCTTGACCACCACGCCATCGATGTCGTAGTCCAGCTCGTCGCGGTGCGCCAGCGCCTGCTCGCAGAACTCGTGCACCTCGTGGGCGCTCGTGCAACGGCGCGCGTTGGGATTGACCGCAAAACCACAGGCACGCAGCCACTGGAGGAACTCCCACTGGCTCGTCACGTTGATGGGACCCTCGTCGGCCACCGCATAGATGAAGGTGGCGAGGTCACGATGCGCCGTGATGCGCGGGTCCTTCTGGCGCAGGGAGCCAGCCGCCGCGTTGCGCGGGTTGGCAAAAACGGGCTGACCGGCACTGTCGCGCTCCTCGTTGAGACGGACGAACGAGCGCTTGGGCATGTACACCTCGCCGCGCACCTCGACCGACTGGCCCAGACCCTGATTCGTCACACCAAGCAGTCCCGCGGGAGCCAGGGAGCGCGGGACATCGGAGACGGTCCGCACGTTTGCGGTCACGTTCTCGCCCGTGGAGCCGTCGCCGCGCGTCGCAGCGCGGACGAACTGGCCGTCGCGATAGGTCAGGGCGACTCCCAGACCATCGATCTTGAGCTCGCAGGTGTAGGCGACGGGGTGGGCCTCGCTGGCGCCGAGGGCCTCGTCCGTGCGCGCCAGCCACTCGTCGAGCTCGTCCAGGTCCATCGCGTCGTCCATGGAGTACATGCGCTGGGCATGCGTCACGGGCTCGAACTGCTCGGAGACATAGCCGCCCACGCGCTGGGTGTAGGAGTCGGGTGTCACCAGCTCGGGGTGGAGCGCCTCGATGGCAAGCAGCTCCTGAAGCAGGCGGTCGAACTCCGCGTCGGTCATCTCGGGAGCGTCGAGGGCATAGTACTGGTAGGCCGCGTGGTCGAGCAGACCCCTCAGCTCGAGCGCACGGAGCGCAGGGCTCTGCTGCTCGGGAAGGGCAGCGGTCTTTTGCTCTTCGGGGAAGTCTCCAAAGAGCGACATTTGTGCGATGTCAGGCATGGCATCCTCCGTGCTAACGCTGTTTTCTGCTCCAAGAACTGTACCGCATCGGGGCGACGCAATGCGAGAGGCGTTGCCCGTGGTTTCTCGAAGGCATGTGGCGCACGGGCTAGGTCCGCTGAGCGTTGGCCCCGCCGGTCTCCAGGAGCGCGGCGGTGGACTCGGCCCATGAGTATTGGCTCATGTACTCGCCCAGATAGCTGTTGACGGCACTCGGGATGTTGTGGATGAACCCAAAGTAGTCGCATTCCGCGGCGGTCAGACGAACCGCGATGCAACCCCTGCGCTTGACGATGGCGTCAGGTAGCCCAATGCGCTCGAAGGTGTGACGCAAGTCAGAAATGAGGGTACGGAGCTGCGACCTCCGGGACGGGGTGTCGGGCTGGCCCTCCCACAGCACTGCCACCAACTCCCCGACCGAGACGAGCGCGCCGCGCCTATCTATCAGGTATGCCAGCAGCTCCTTGGTCTGCAACCGCTCGAAGCGGACGGGCACGCTGTCAAAGAACACCTCGAAGTTGCCAAAGCACCGCACAAACAGCCCACGGCCATAGTGCGGGTCGATAGGGTGCCTCAGGCTGCCCAAGGCACGGCGCACATCCTCCTCGTCGACGGGCTTGACGAGAAAGGCGCTCGCCTGCGTGCCCCAGGCATCGAGCGCATAGCGCGAGTGGCCCGTGACAAAGACCACGTTGGTGGACGGAGAGTTGTTCCCGAGCATCCGAGCAATTTCAAAACCGTTGGTCCCAGGCATCTCGACATCCAGAAACACGACGTCGAAGTGGGTGTCCATGCATTTGGCGCACGCCTCCTGCGCATCGAAGGCCACCTCGCAGACATCCTCGCTGAAGATGCCGTCGATGATGCGGGCGAGCGATGCTGCCGCACGCCTGCTGTCATCCACCACAAGTGTCTTCATCGGCCCTCCTTCGGCAAGGTGATGGTCGCCGTCGTCCCCTGCGAACCGGACCGTATGGAAAGCGTCCCATGGCACTGGCGTTCGAGGCGCTCGCGCACGTTCGCAATGCCCACGTGTCGGGCAGGCTCCTGCACGTCCTTCTCGGGAACAAAACCACAGCCATCGTCGCATATGCTGATCGTGATGGCCTCATCGGTCTCGCGCGTTCGCACTACGATGGTCCCGCCCTCCTTGCGGGAGCGAAGCCCGTGGCGAATGGCATTCTCGACAAGCGGTTGTACCGTGAGCGACGGAAGGGAGAAGTCCTCCACGGGACAGTCGATGGCTAGCTCAATGGGACGCTCGGAACTCGTTGCCTCCAACGAGACATAATGACGGACGTGGCTCATCTCCTCCTCGAACGGGACGAGGCACGTCGATGACATCACGTCGAGATGGCTGCGAAGATAGTCGGCAAAATCCTGGACCGTCCGCTCCGCGAGCGCGGAATCCTCCGAGATCAACGCCTTGATGGTGTTGAGCGAATTGAAGATGAAGTGCGGGCGGATCTGCCCTGACAGCAGCTTCACATGCGTCTCGGCCGCCTCGACGCGTGCCTCAGCGAGCGCCTCCTCGCAGCGCAGCTGAATCCCCACCGTCAGAAGCAGCAGTTCGAGCGTTATGGATGGCGTCACGAGCAGCCTCATGTTCAAAGCCCCCGTCAGCAACGCGAACAGCATGAGGGAGCCACCGATGAGAAGACGCAGCGCCGTGCCGTTTCCATGCCGCTTTCGCAGGCGTGGCACCGCCGCAAACAGGGCAACGGGCTGCATTCCCAGCATGACCGAGAAGAAGCCGATCAGGGGACCGGCCTCGATCGTGTTTGCCTCACCGATCGTGCTGTAGAGCCCACACAATGGGTTGATGAGGCAAAACAGAAGGTCAACCAGGTAGAGGGAGAGCAAGGCACGGAAACCATGCCGCGTGCGAAGGCTCCGTAGGGGCTCATCCGAAGCATCGGTTGACACATAGACCAAGATGGCAATCGCAACGATGACCTTGAAGGTGTAGCTGAGGTTGGAGCCAAGGCCCAATCCCAGACGGGCCAACGCACCGGGACGTTCGTACCAAACCCAGCAGAGGAGCTCTCCGACAGTTGCCATCAGGTGTGCCCACAGGCCTACTATCAGCACCTTACGCCGGCGCAGGATGATCTCATTGGAAAGCGAGACGATGAGGACAAGGAGGATTGCTATCGAGAAGACGCCAATCGAGATGCCTATAACGGTGTAGTCGCTAGGCGTCAAAAGAACCCCCCCCCCGCAAAATGGGTAAGGGTTTTGCCCATGACATCGCGCCAAGCGCTCCTTCCGTAGAATCGGTCATGCATGCCTCCCATGATGGAGAGGATCCCGCTGAGGGGAGCCAACTAGGCCAGCGAAAAATGCGAGGCCATGCGTATTCGCACGGCCTCGCAACCGAGGAGAGACCCGGGTCGGGCTACCCGGGTACTCACAGTCTCATCCGGTGAGGGGCCGAATGGGACACGACGCCTGTGCCATGTCAAGCGTCGTGTCACACAGTAGCAATCATTGTGCATCAATTGTGCAACATAATGCTTGACTTTACGATGGAGGTATTGTGAATGCGAGCCAACATTTATGCGAATCGATCTGCCAGCCGACGTTCTAGGCCATCGTTGCCTTGTAGCCGGCCTCCTCCACCGCAGATACGAGAGCCTTGTCGCTCACCAGCAAGCCCGCATCAAGCACGGCGGTACCCTCATCGAGGCTCACGCGCACGTTCTTGACGCCCTTGACGCCCTCGAGGGCCTTGGTCACGTGCGCCACGCAGTGCTCGCACATCATTCCCTCGACGTTGAGCTTCTTCTCCTTCATCTCCCGATCTCCTTCCGCCTCACCTGAGGCATCATCCTTATGGCTGACAGTCGGGGCTGCCCCCTTGGCATCGCCGCCACTAGACGGCTTCCACGTGCGCAGCCTCAGCGCGTTGCTCACCACGAACACCGAAGAGAACCCCATGGCAGCCGCGCCGATCATCGGATTGAGCGTGATGCCCAGAGGAGACAGGACACCCATCGCCACGGGGATGCATATCGCATTGTAGAAGAGCGCCCAGAAGAGGTTCTGGCGGATGGTGCGCATGGTGGCCCGGCTCAGCTCGATGGCCGTCGCCACGTCACGCGGGTCGGAGTGCATGAGCACGATGTCTGCAGACGAGATGGCAACGTCTGTACCCGCGCCGATGGCGATGCCGATGTCCGCGCGCGCGAGGGCGGGGGCGTCGTTGATCCCGTCCCCGACCATCGCCACCCTCTCGTCCGCACGCTGCAGGTCATGCACGCGCTGCTCCTTCTGGCTGGGGAGCACGCCCGCCACCACCTCGTCGACGCCACAGGCGCGCGCGACGACGGCGGCCGTGCGCTCCTGGTCGCCCGTGAGCATGACGGTCCGGATGCCCATCGAGCGCAGGCGGTCGATGGCCTCCCGACTCGACGGCTTGATCGCGTCCGCAACGGCCAGCATGCCGAGCAGCCTGCCCTCGGCGGCAAAGAAGAGCGGGGTCTTGGCCTCGTCGGCAAGCTCCGCAGCACGACCTGCCAGCGCGGAGACGTCCACGCCGCGCCCGTCCATGAGGGTCGCGTTTCCGGCGAGCACCTCGCGCCCGTCCACCAAGGCGACAAGTCCGCCACCCTCCACCTGCTCGAAGCGCGTTACCCTGGCGGACTTGTCAATGCCCGCCGCACGATCGTCGACGTATGCCGCCACGGCAAGCGCCAGCGGATGCTCGCTCTTGCGCTCGATTGCCGCGGCATCGTAGAGCAGCTCCACGTCGGTCATGCCCTCTGCGAGCACGACATCCGTCACGCGCGGCGTCCCCTCCGTCAGCGTGCCGGTCTTGTCGAGCACGACGGTCGTCAGCCCGCAGGCCGTCTCGAGGGCCTCGGCATCCTTGATGAGAATCCCGTTGGCCGCTCCCCTGCCCGTCCCGACCATGATGGCCGTCGGCGTGGCAAGGCCCAGGGCGCAGGGGCACGAGATGACCAGCACGGAGATGGCATGCGTCAGCGCCGTCGCCACGTCATGCGAGATCGCGATCCAGACGACGAAGGTGAGGGCGGCGATGCCGAGCACGACTGGCACGAAGACGCCCGCGATGGCATCGGCCTGGCGCTGGATGGGCGCCTTTGAGCTGGTTGCCTCGTCCACCAGGCGGATGATGCCGGCCAGCGTAGTGTCCTCGCCCACCGCACGGGCCTCCATGGCAAACCACCCGTGGTTGCTGACCGTGGCGCCGGTGACCTGGCTGCCCACGACCTTCTCCACGGGGACCGACTCGCCGGTGATGGCGCTCTCGTCGACGAGCGCAGACCCCTCGACAACCACGCCGTCAACGGGTATCGACTCGCCCGCGCGCACGATCACGCGGTCGCCAACCTGCACCTCCTCGCTGGCGATGACCTGCTCGCGGCCGTCGCGAACCACCGTGGCGGTTTTGGGGGCCAGGTCCATGAGCGCGGAGATGGCGCTCGTGGTGCGTCCCTTGGCGCGCGCCTCAAAGAACTTGCCCAACGTGATGAGCGTGAGAATCATGCCCGCAGAGTCAAAGTAGAGGCTGTGGAGCGCCTGATGGGCCGCTTCCATGTCCATGGTTCCAAGCGCAAAGGACAACCGATACGTTGCCGCGATGCTCCAGATGGCGCTGGCTGCCGACCCGATGGCGATGAGCGAGTCCATGTTGGGCGCGCGATGCCAAAGGGACTTGAAGCCGCCGATGAAGTAGTGGCGGTTGATGAAGAGGATGGGCAGGCAGAGCAGCATCTGGGTGAGGGCGTTGGCCATCATGCCCTGCATGCCGGCAAGCGCCGGAATCTGCGGCCAGCCGGGCATCGGGCCCATCGCTATGTAGAAGAGGGGCACCGAGAGAACTGCCGAGGCGATGAGCTGGCGACGGCGCTCCTCGATGAGCTGCTGCGCCGCATCCTGCGTGGGCGCGGGAGCCGCGCCTTTGCTCCTCGGTGTACGCGGATGCGCGCCATAGCCGGCACGGTCGATGGCGGCGCACACGGCGTCGATCGTCTCGGGGTTGCCGTCGTAGTCCAGCTCCATGCTGTTCTTGAGGAGGTTGACGTTGGCATCGGTGACGCCAGGCACCTCTCCAGCCGCCTTCTGCACGCGCGCAGAGCAAGCTGCGCAGCTCATACCCGTGATATCAAAGGTCTCTTTCATGGTATTGGTCCTTGTTCTGCCCTATGAGAACTGCTTGAGCAGCTGCATCAGCTCGTCGATGACCTCGGTGTCGCCCTCTTGCACACGCTCGACGACGCAGGTCTCCAGATGGTCCTGCAGTACGAGGCGTCTGACCGACTTGATGGCGCTCTCAGCCGCCG
>CAMYZR010000062.1 GCA_947303905.1 uncultured Atopobiaceae bacterium | reverse complement strand
TCGCGGCCACGAACTCGAACACGTCGCGGTCGTTGATGGCGGCCGCCTGGATGCCATAGGCCTGATGGCCGAAGTAGATGGTGTTGAGGTACATCATCAGGATCTGGTCCTTGGTGTACATCTTCTCCATCTGGATGGCCAAGTATGCCTCGCGGACCTTTCGCTTGATCGTGTAGTCGAACTGCTCGTCAGACAGGATTGTGTTGCGGACGAGCTGCTGCGTGATGGTGGAGGCACCCTGCGAGCCTCCGGCAAGCTGGGCGACCACGGCGCGTGCGATGCCCTGGGGGTCGACGCCGTTGTGGCGATAGAAGCGCTCGTCCTCGATGTCGACGATGCCCTTGAGGATGTAGTCGCTGACCTCGTTGATCTCGACGCTGCGCCGGTTCTGCAGGTAGTACTCGGCGATCGTCGTGCCGTTGGCGTCGACGATCTCGGTCGGCTCGCTGACGAGGTATGCGTCAGCGGAGTTGTAGTCAGGAAGGTCCTGCAGCCACGTGGTGATGAGGGTGCCGAGCGACATCGCCAGCGCCGCCACCAGTAAGGCGACGAAGCCGAAGATGCCGGCAATGCCAAACCCAATGATGTGGGTACGTGCGTTTTTGCGAGCCCTGCGCTTGCGGACGCCCATGCGTTCCTCCTCCGTAAGGGACAGTTAAACTCACATTATAGGAGTCGAGACGAAACTGGGCGAGCGTAGGACAGACTCCAAAGAGAGCCCATCGTATTTACCGTGGTTCACAGCTGTCGTTGCGTGCTCGCAAAGAATCTGCGACACAACTTGCGCTATGCTGATGCGTGCGCGACTCGATGTGGCGAGCTCGCGAGGACAACATGACTATTGGAGGACAGAGCATTGCTGCCAGTCGACGAGCAACTTAAGGTCATCACTTCGGGCACCCAGCAGATCGTGCCGCTCGATGAGCTGAAGAAGAAGCTTGAGAAGGGCGAGCCCCTCAACATCAAGCTGGGCGTGGATCCCACCAGCCCTGATCTGCACCTTGGCCATGCCGTGCCCCTTCGCAAGATGCGGCAGTTCCAGGACCTTGGCCATCACGTCACCCTCATCATCGGCAACGGCACCGCACTCATCGGTGACCCGTCCGGCCGTGACAGCACCCGCCCCCCGCTGACGGAGGAGCAGGTCGAGTCCAATGCCAAGACCTATGTCGAGCAGGCCGTCAAGGTGCTCGACCCCGAGAAGACCACCATCGTGCACAACGGCGACTGGCTCAAGCCGCTCGACCTGCAGAAGATGCTGCATCTGATGGCACAGTTCAACGTGGCGCGCATCCTCGAGCGCGAGGACTTCCACAACCGCTACGAGAACCAGCAGTCCATCGCGCTGCACGAGTTCATCTACCCCGTGCTGCAGGCCTACGACAGCGTGGTCATCAACTCCGACGTGGAGATGGGCGGCAACGACCAGATCTTCAACCTCCTCGCCGGTCGCGACCTCATGCGCGCCGAGGGCATGGAGCCCCAGGTGGCGCTTACCATGCCGCTGCTCGTCGGTCTCGACGGCCACAAGAAGATGTCCAAGAGCTATGGCAACTATGTGGGACTGACCGACGCTCCCAACGACATGTACGGCAAGCTCATGTCGATTGCCGACGAGATTGTGCCCATGTACTTCCGCCTGTGCTCGACCAAGACGATCGAGGAGATCGACGCCATCGACGCCGAGTTCAAGGCGGGGACTGCCGATCCCTACGCCCGCAAGCGCGAGCTCGCGCGCAACATCGTGGACCTCTATCATGGCGAGGGCGCCGGTCAGAAGGCGCAGGACGCCTTTGACGCGCAGTTCAAGCGTGCCGAGATTCCCGATGACATCCCCGAGTACGCGGTGGCCGACATCCAGGTCAACGACCAGGGTCTGGTCTATCTGGCAAAGCTCCTGGCAGACGCCAAGCTCGCCGGCTCCGTGGGCGAGGCGCGCCGCTTCATCGACGGTGGCGGCGTCAAGATCAATGGCGAGGCCGTGGCTCCCAAGGCATACAACGTGAGCCCCGACATGCTGGTCGCCGGCACGGTCATCCAGCACGGCAAGCGCAAGTTCGTGCGCCTGGTCTAGTGACAGCGCCGACCACATCAAAGACTGACAGTGCGCCCGTCCCCACGAGGGGCGGGCGCCTTGAGCTGCTGGCGCCAGCCGGTGGCCCCGAGCAGCTGAATGCTGCCCTTGCCGCCGGTGCAGACGCCATGTACCTGGGCTTTGGCCATCGCTTCAATGCCCGCCGCGGAGCCACGAGCTTTGATGACGAGAGCTTTGAGGCGGCGTGCAGGCGTGCGCATCTGGCCGGCGCCCACGTCTACGTGACGGTCAACGTCGTTATCAAGGCAGATGAGATGGCCCGCGCGCTCGCGCTGATACGACGGGCGTGGCTGCTTGGTGCCGATGCGTTCATCATTCAGGACTGGGGCCTGCTCGACGAGGTGCGCCGCCGTTGGCCGGAGATGGACATCCATATCTCGACGCAGGCCAACGTGCACGACGCGCGCGGTGTCGCCTGGGCACGCGACCGGTGGCAGGTGGAGCGCGTGACGCTCTCGCGCGAGCTCTCCGTTCCCGAGATTGCACGCATAGCCCAAGAGGGCGTGGAGCTTGAGGGCTTTGGCCACGGGGCGCTGTGCTTCTGCTATTCGGGCATCTGCATGATGAGCTCCATGGGCGGCGACCGCTCTGCCAACCGCGGAATGTGCGCCCAGCCCTGCCGACTGCCCTACGAGCTGGTGGATGGCGAGGGCAAGCGCCTGAGCCCTCCTGACGTGCGGCCGCTTTGCCCCAAGGACTACCGCACCATCGACCGCCTGGGCGAGCTTCGCGAGGCTGGCCTCGGGTCGCTCAAGGTGGAGGGGCGCCTCAAGGGGCCCGACTACGTGCATGCGGTGACGCGCGCCTATCGTTCCGCGCTCGACGAGCTTGACGGTGCTAGCGACGTACTGGAGGCAGCCGAGCGCAACAGGCTGCTCCGTCGTGCATTCAATCGCGACTTCACCGACGCCTACCTCGACGGTGCGTCCGACAACGACATGATGAGCTACGAGCGGTCCAACAACCGCGGTGAGCTGGTGGGCCAGGTGGTGGCGACGCGCGACCTGGGCAGTGCCCGCGTGTGGCGCGGGGGGACCAACGGCGGTCGCGAGCGCACGCGCAAGGTCACGCTGGCTGAGGTCGACGTGGCACTGGATGCTCCCGTCGGCAAGGGCGACCTGCTCGAGGTGCGTCCGCTGGACGACCCGTCGCAGTTCCTGACAACCAACGCCGACCGTGACGCAGCGGCGGGGGAGACGCTCGCGTGCCGCACGGTGCGACCCATGCCCGCGGGATGTCCGGTGCGCTTGATTCGATCCCAGCAGGCGCTTGACGTCGCCGCACGCGCGGCACGTGCGGACATTCCGCGCCAACGCGAGGTGCGCGTGCGGGTCAAGGCGCGCCTGGGCGAGCCCTTCTTGATCGAGGTGGCCAGCGCTGACGGTGCTGCCAAGGCGTCAGCCAGCGGTTTTATCGTCGAAGCCGCGCGCTCCCGCGCGGTCTCGCGCGACGATCTGGTCGAGCACGTCGGTCGCATGGGTGGCTCGGCCTTTACGCCGGTAGACTTCGACATCGAGCTCGACGAGGGCTGCGGCATGCGGTTCTCGGACGTGCACAAGGTGCGTGCAGAGGCTTGCCGCGCCCTGATGCGCAAGCTGCTCGAGCCCTATGAGACGCGCGAAGTGGGCAAGGCGCCCTCGCAGGTGCTCGTTACGCGCGAGGTGGGCGAGAGGCTTGCCATGCACGCCGATGGCACGCGCCCTCGCGTGGAGGTCTGCGCGCTGGTGCGCGATGCCGCTGGCGCGCGTGCGGCACGCAAGGCTGGGGCTACGAGGGTCTATGCGATGACCGATGCGCTGACGAGCGAGGGCTGGGGGCAGGAGGAAAAGCCGCTGGCTTGGCTCGACGAGGTGTGTCGTGAGATTGACCACGAGCGACTGGACCAGTTCGTGCGAGCGGGGGAGCCCGTGGGCGTGGGCAGCGTGTCGGAGCTTGCCCTCGCAGCCGATCGCGGCGCCCTGGCTGAGGTTAGGCCCTGCATACCCGTCCATAATCCCAGCGCGCTCTTCTCCATGGTGGACGCAGGGGCAAAGGCGGTGTGGCTCTCCGCCGAGCTCACGCTGGAGGAAGTGCTGGGGCTGGCAAAGGTGTCGCCCGTGCCCGTGGGCCTCGTGGTATACGGACGCACGCGTGTGATGACCAGCGAGCATTGCGTGCTGCAGGTGGCCGGACGCTGCATTCGCAATTGTGCGGCCTGTGCGCTGCGAGGCGACGACATGCAGCTGGTGGACGTCAAGGGCAAGCATTTTCCCGTGCGTACGGACCTGCAGGGACGCAGTCGCATCTATGCCTCGAGTCCGCTGGATGCGGTGCCCGAGGTGGGCGAGCTTGTCGGGGGAGGTGTGAGCCGGCTGATGGTGGACGGTAGCCTCCTGGAGGCTGACGAGCTGGCTCGTGCGGTGGAGCGTGTGGTGCGCGCGGTTGGGGGCGGGACCACCGAGCGGCTGGAAGGTCATACCGCAGGTCACCTGCACAGCCCGATCGAGTAGGGTGTCCCCGGGGCGCGGTGACGCACGCGCGGACACAAGCAGCCCAGAATCGGGCCAAACCTGTCCGCGGCTGCGTGCCCGCCTGGCACGGTGACGCACGCGCGGACACAGACTGCCCCGAATCGGGCCAAACCTGTCCGAGGCTGCGTGCCCGCCCCGCACGGTAGCGCACGCGCAGACACGTACAAACTTGCGCTCCTTCCCATCATCCTGGGGATTCATCTGCGACACACAATCTCATGTGGCTGCAAGCATGCCAGAGGTTCCAGGAAAACTAGCAGCACGCCAGCTAGACGCCCCTTTCTCTGTTGCAACCAACTTTGATGCTACGTGCGACCTACCGAGTGCGTACATCAATTGAAGGTCTCGTCTCATCTTCCACCGAGCGCGCGTACGCTCGTACAAGAAGGAGTGTGAGCATGAGATCAACTTGTAAGGCGCGTTCTCTCTTGGAAAGCGCAGAAGGACAAAGGATGTGCGCAGCCCCAACGGCGCCATCTGACAAGCGTGCCCTCAGGCGAGCCTTGAGCTCTGGCGAAGTCGTTTCACCTGCACGAGGCATCTATGCGTCCCGCCAATACTGGGAGGAGCTGAGCGCTTCCGACCGCGCGATGCATCAGATGAGAGCGCTTGCGAATCTGCATCCCGATTGGGTGTTTGCAGGGCCGTCGGCTGGACTCCTTCATGGTCTCTCATTGGCAAACGATCAGCTTACAAAGCCCGTCATAGCCACGTCCAAAGCGGCCCATTCCCGCTGTGCGGCTGACGTCTCGCGCATTGTGGTCACAGGAGACCGTGCCGCCACACGAGACGGTATCCGTGTGACCTCATTTCTCCGCACCTTGTACGACTGTGTACGAATGAGCGGGTTCGGCCGCGGGCTTGCTTTGGTTGACTCAGCTTCCAGGATGAAAGGGATAACGGGGGAGCGGTTGGCCGACAACTTGTCGGTGATATGTGGGCATAGGTCATCGACAAAGATGGTGGTCGGTGTTGCGCGACTGGCAGATGGGCGCAGCGAGAATGGAGGGGAGTCCATCGCACGTGCGGCAATGATGCATCTGGGCTTTGCGATTCCCGATCTCCAGCGAGAGGTGGCCGACCCGATGGAACCTACGCATAGGTACTTCGTCGACTTTGCATGGGATCTTCCGGATGGGACGGTGCTCTTTGGGGAGCTTGACGGAAAGGCCAAATATACAGACGTCGATATGACGGCTGGTCGCAATGTGACGGAGGTGCTTCTCCGCGAACGTAGGAGAGAGGCGCGCTTGACCATGGGAAGCAGGCCAGTGAAGGTGATGAGATTCTCGTTTGCCGAGGTTTGCGACCTGTCGGGTTTTGCCCGACTGCTGCGGTCTTATGGGGTGCCACTCGCCTGGCATGCGGTGGAGGCAGCTCAACGTTGGCCGTAGGATGTGTCCGCGGCTGCGTGCCCGTTCCGCACGGTGACGCACGCGCGGACACAAGCAGCCCAGAATCGGGCCAAACCTGTCCGCGGCTGCGTGCCCGCCTGGCACGGTGACGCACGCGCGGACACAGACTGCCCCGAATCGGGCCAAACCTGTCCGCGGCTGCGTGCCCGCCTGGCACGGTGACGCATGCGCGGACATAACGTGAAGGACCCACACAGTTCCATGCTGGCAGACATTTCCTTGCATGGGATTCCCACTCAACGGGTATGATTGACGCTATGTGAAAACACGCGGCCGCTACGCGCGGCATGAACGGAGGATAGACCATGGCAGCCAACACCCCTGTCAACATGGAGCTTCTCGAGTCGACCATCAACGTCATCCGCCAGAGCCTGCAGGCCGATGGTGGCGACGTCGCCCTCATCAACTGTGACGAGAACGGCGTGGTCACTCTCGAGATGCAGGGCGCCTGCGCTGGTTGCCCGCTCTCCAGCTATGACATGTCCGAGGGCATCGAGCGCATCCTGATGGAGCATGTGCCGGGCGTGACCAAGGTCCAGCCTGCAATGGCCTGGTAAGCCCCATGTGGCTCAACGACCTGTACCACAGCCTTGACCCCATCGCCTTGTCGGTGGGGCCTCTTACTATCCGCTGGTATGGTCTCGCGTACCTGTTTGGCTTCATCGCCACTGGTGTGACGATCTACCGGGTCGCCCGGCGCTGGCGCCTCGAGGTCAGTGCGGATGACGTCGTCACCATCATGACTGCCGTCGCCTGCGGCGTCATCATCGGAGGACGCCTCGGCTACGTGCTCCTCTACGGCAAGGGCTACTACCTCGCACACCCGCTTTCCATCATCATGCTCAACGAGGGTGGCATGAGCTTCCACGGTGGCCTGGTCGGCGCGATCGTTGGCGCGTACCTGGCAAACAGGGAGGTGGGGTTCTCCCCGCTCACCCTGATCGACCTTGGATCCATCGGTGCGCCCATCGGCCTGTTTCTGGGACGCTGCGCGAACTTCGTCAATGGCGAGCTCTGGGGCAAGGAGACATCGCTGCCCTGGGGCGTCATGTTCGACGATGCGGGCGGCGGTGCGGTGTACCGTCACCCCTCGCAGCTTTACGAGGCCTTGCTCGAGGGACTGGTCATCTTCTGCGTGCTCTACGTGCTCAGCCTTCGCCGCCCGCCGCGTCCCAAGGGCACCTTCATCGGCACCTTCCAGATCACGCCCGCCGTGGCGCGCATCGGAAACACCTACTTCCAGACGCTCCAGGCTGCCATCGACGCGGCCCAGGCCGGCCAGACCGTCGAGCTGCTCGCCGACGTCACCGAGACCGTCACCGTCG
>CAMYZR010000061.1 GCA_947303905.1 uncultured Atopobiaceae bacterium | reverse complement strand
GCTCCCTGTGACCTGCGGTTTTGCCCGTGACTACTCTGGCAACTACCCGCGGATCAATACATAACCGGATCTATTGTCACGTGGCGTTTCTGGATCGCCTTCAGAGAGGATCCCGGGCGCTCACGCGTGCGCTCGGCACCAGATCACGGCAATGCAGCATATGGGCAAAACCGTGATTCCCGTCTCCACCCGTATCCTCAACGACTATGAGGCCTTCTCGGCGGTGGCGCGCGACGTGCGCAACAAGCTTGGCATACGCAATCGAAGCACCGAAGCGATGGAGCAACGGCGCAAAGAGACGCACGAGGAGCTGATGGAACTCGAGCGCAAGCACCGAGACGCTGCAAACCTCATCGACACCGCACGCTGGAAGTTCCTCATTCCGCGTCTCTTCTCAGACGAGGAGGCGTAAGGCGGCGGGCCGACCCGCGCGACACACCAGCCGACACGAGGCGCAACCGGGACACGCGACTCCTGTGCCCCGGCACCGCGGCGGCGCCCTTCCCGTGAAGCACTCTGCCGCAGCGCGCCTCTGTTTTTGCCGCGTAGGTGCGCCGACAGGCCCCCGCACCAGCTAGAATCAGGGCAGACCGCATCCCCGCGCGAAAGGACGCTCGCATGATTGACCGCTACACCCGCCCCGAGATGGGCCACATCTTCTCGCTGGAGAACAAGTACGCCATCTGGCAGGAGATCGAGGTCCTGGCCTGCGAGGCCCACGCGGAGATGGGAAAGATCGGCATCACGCGCGAAGAGGCCCAGTGGATCCGCGACCATGCCACCTTTGACCGTGCCGAGGTGGACGAGATCGAGGCCGTGACCAATCACGATGTCATCGCCTTCCTGACTAACATGGGCCAGTACATCGATGCGGACGTCCCCGAGGGCGACCCCAAGCCGAGCCGCTGGGTGCACTATGGCATGACCAGCTCCGACCTCGGTGACACCGCGCTCTGCTACCAGCTCACGCAGGCAACCGACATCATCATCGAGGACTGCCGCAAGCTCGGCGAGATCTGCAAGCGCCGCGCCTTCGAGGAGCGCGATACCCTCTGCGTGGGCCGCACGCATGGCATCCATGCCGAGCCGATGACCTTTGGCATGAAGTTCGGCAGCTGGGCATGGGAGCTCTATCGCGACCTCGAGCGTCTGCGCGACGCCCGCCGCCAGGTTGCCGTGGGCGCCATCAGCGGCGCCGTGGGCACCTACTCCTCCATCGACCCCTTCATCGAGAGCTACGTCTGCGAGCACATGGGCCTCGACTCCGACCCGCTATCCACGCAGGTCATCAGTCGCGACCATCACGCCTACCTCGCAAGCGTGCTGGCCACCACCGCTGCCAGCTGCGAGCGCATCGCCCAGGAGGTGCGCGCCTACCAGAAGACCGACACGCTGGAGGCCGAGGAGCCGTTCCGCCGCGGGCAGAAGGGCTCGAGCGCCATGCCGCACAAGCGCAACCCCATCACCGTGGAGAAGGTCTGCGGCCTAGCGCGCTGCGTAAAGGCAAACGCGCAGGTAGCCTACGACAACGTGGCGCTCTGGCACGAACGCGACATCAGCCACTCCTCCAACGAGCGCGTGGCGCTGGCCGACAGCTTCATCGCGTTGGACCACATGTTCCAGTGCCTCAACCGCATCATCGATGGCCTGGTACTGTATCCGCGCAGCATGGAGGCCAACCTCAACCGCACGCGCGGCCTGATCTACTCGAGCAAGGTGCTGCTGGCGCTGGTGGACACCGGCATCACGCGCGAGGCCGCCTATGCCATCGTGCAGCGCAACTCCATGCAGGTGTGGGACGACGTGCAGCAGGCACGCGCGGGCAAGACGCTGCGCGAGCGCCTGGAGGACGACCCCGATTGCACCCTGAGCTCCAAGCAGCTCGATGCGATCTTTGACCCGTGGAGCTTCCTCGGGCGCATCAACATCGTCTTCGACCGCCTTGAGGAGCTGAGCTTCGAGTAAGGCCTCGCAATGTCCGACAGGGGGAACCATGTACGCACTTGACTACAGACCTTGGCGCGTCTGCCCGAGAAACATACACGTGGAGGTGTCCGACGATGGCTCGACCATCGAGCGGGTCGTGTTCTTTGGCGGATGCAACGGCAACACGAAGGCCGTGGCCAAGCTCGTCGCGGGCAAGCCAGTGGACGAGATCGTGGCGCTGCTCGCGGGAAACCAGTGCGGGCCTCGCGGCACCTCGTGCGCGGACCAGATGACCATCGCCTTGCGCCAAGCCCAGCAGGCCGCGCGCGAGTTGCATGCTTCGTAAGGGACGGGCTGTGTCGTGGTACTCTTTGGCAACATAACCAGGCGCGGACTATTCAGGGCGAGCACGGCCGGGGCAGCTGCATCGGTTGCGATCGGTGTTCTCGCAGGTTGTCGCCACTCCAAGGACGACGCGTCCGATCCGGTGGTGGTGGACGAGGGCTCGAGCACCAACATCCTGGGCGAGGAGAGTACCTACAAGGAGGTCGATCTGACGCTTAAGGAGTCGGGCACCTGGTCGCTGCCGGTGGGTACGATCCTGCGCCAAGGGGAGGGCACGTGGTTGCCTGCGCTCGCAGCTGGCGCATCCGCGAGCCCCGTGGTCAAGGCCTGCGCGTTCTCCACCGCATCGGGCAACCTTGCGGACGTGGTGACCACGCTGGTGATGGGCAACGAGCCCAACATCTCCGTCTACGACGTACGTTGCTCGGACCAGGTGTTTGCCTGGATCGAGATGGACATGCTCAAGCGCTCCTGGAAGCTCTACGCCCAGCGCTTTGCCGACGGAGCGGTGTCGGGCACGGTCTCCACGTTGTGGGAAGGCGGCTCCGACTGGGATCCTCCCCTGTTCGCCGTGCATGGCGACGCCGTGATTTGGCAGGTCATGCCCGCGATCTCGGGAACCAAGACCCGCGAGAGCTCCTTCTGCTACCTCTGGCACCTGGGCGACAGCGATGCGCAGGCAGTGGTGGAGTCTCCCGGGCGCTTTGCGATGCCGCCAGCCGTGTCGGGCAACACCATCACGCTTGCGCCGCGCGTGCGTGCAGACAAGGGCGTCTTCTATGGCATAACCGCCTACAAGCTGAGCGATGACCTCGCGACCGTGGTTGACCAGCTGGTGCTGCCCCAGAGCGTCCGACCGTTCCGCGCCGTGCGCATGGGCAACCGATTCGCCTTCTCGATCGAGGCCAACTATTCGTCAGGTGGCTTGCTCGGCCAGATGGGCACCTACATCGGGACGGCCGACGGCCCCTTCGTCACGCTGGTGCGCGAACCGTCCGCACAGGTTGCAGGCCGCAAGGACCTGTTCATCGTCAAAAGCCGCGCCTCGTACTTCGTGATCGACACCGACAAGGAGACTTACTCGATACTGAGCGCGACCAACCGCTGCGTCGATTACGGCGAGTATCCCGCAAGCGAGGGCATCTGCTCGGACTTCGTGACCTTCGCAACGGTGAAGGACGGAACGACGGGTTATCCGTCTGCCGTTACGGTCAGGAGCTTTGCCTTATAGACAGTGAATAAATTATCTCGTCTGCGGTAAACTACTGGTATATATATGCCCATTTGGGCTGCTGGTTGCTACCAAAGGAGGCCGCCGTGGCTTCAGACGAGAAGAGAATACTGCTGGTTGAGGACGAGAAGGCGATTCGCGACGCTGTCGCCGCGTATCTCGAGCGCGAGAACTACGTAGTACGAGGCGTTGGCGACGGTCAGAGTGCCCTGGAGGAGTTTGAGAAGCACTCCTTCGATCTCATTATTCTTGACCTGATGCTGCCAAAGCTGTCTGGCGAGCGCGTCTGCCGCGCCGTCCGCGAGACGTCCAACGTGCCCATCATCATGCTGACCGCAAAGGGCGAGGTCGAGGACCGCATCATCGGCCTCGAGCTTGGTGCTGACGACTATCTGATCAAGCCCTTCTCGCCGCGCGAGCTGGTCGCGCGCGTCCGCGCACTGCTGCGTCGCGCCCATGCCGAGACCGAGCCCGCCCTCGAGGTGCTCGACTTCACCGACCTCGTCATCGACATCTCCGGCCACAAGGTGACGGTCGAGGGCAAGGAAGTCGACCTTACGGCTTCCGAGTTCAAGCTGCTGACCACGCTGGCCCGCTATCCCGGCCGCGTGTACACCCGCATGGAGCTGGTCGAGAAGGTGCTCGGCTACGACTTCGAGGGCTACGAGCGCACCATCGACAGCCACGTCAAGAACCTGCGCGCCAAGCTCGGCGACGACCCGCGCAATCCGCGCTGGCTCTACACCGTGCACGGCGTTGGCTATCGTTTCGAGGCGCCGCAGCGCACTGACGCCGAGTAACGTAGGCGAGGACGCCAGACGTGGCAAAGAGATTTGTGACGGGAAGAGGGGACGACCCCTCTTCCTTGTCAAATAAGGCCTCATACAACACCGTCCGTCGCGAGTCGAGCCCGCGGCTAGGTGGCCGCTACCGCCTCAAGATCATGCTGTTCTTCGCACTGGTCGCCGTCATCACGGCGGGAGTCATGACGGTGGTGCTGGCGTATGTGTGGGAGGGCCAGTTCCGCGGCTACACGCGCGAGAACATGCAGCGTCTGGCACAGTCGACGGCCGACACGCTCTCAAGCGAGTACCAGGAGAAGAACGGCTGGAGCGACGAGGTCCTCGAGTATGCACGATCCGCGTCCTCCGCGTCGTCCGACATCGGTGTGCAGGTGGTGGACGCGCGCGGTCGCGTGCTGTACGACGACACCTGGGCGCACACGTATGGTCCTAGGGAGAACGACAGGATCCTGACAAACGAGTCCGCGACCGTGCTCGCCGTGCCGCCAGAGAGTGGGGACTCGATCGTCTCCGCTGACATCGTCGACAAGAACGGTCGGACGGTCGGTCAGGTGCGGCTGTGGTCCTTTGGCTCGGAGGCCCTCCTCACCAAGGCGGACTCCGCGTTCCGCGACAGGTCCTATACCGCCATCGCCATCTCTGCCGCAGTGGCGGTCGTCGGGGCGTTCCTCATGGGCTCGATCGCCTCGCACTCGCTGACACGCCCCATCAGACGCATCACCTCGACGGCCGAGCAGATTCGCGGCGGCGATCTGACCGCTCGCACTGGCGTGACCGGTGACGACGAGATCGGCCTGTTGGGAGAGACCTTCGACAGCATGGCCAACACGCTGGAGCGTGACATCAAGTTCGAGCACCGTCTTACCAGCGACGTCGCGCACGAGCTGCGCACCCCGCTCATGGCCATGCTGGTGACGGTCGAGGCCATGCAGGACGGTGTCCTGCCGGCAGATGACGAGCACTTCGAGACGGTTGCCTCGGAGGTGCGTCGCCTCTCCCGCCTGGTGGATGCCATGCTGCACCTCTCGCGCATCGAGAACGGCAAGCGTCAGCTCAAGATCGAGTCCACCGACGTGGTGCACCTGGTGCGCAGCCTCGTCTCCGTACAGCATCAGCTCTTCCACGAGCGGGGCCTGCACCTGCGCTTTGACGACAAGACCACGCGCCACGAGTGTTACGCCGATATCGACCCCGACCTCATCCGCGAGTCCATCACCAACCTCATGTCAAACGCCATGCGCTACACGCAGCACGACGGCTGGGTTGTGGTGGGTGTGGCCACCGAGCGCAAGGACGTGCTGATCTCCGTGCGCGATACGGGCATTGGCATCGCCGAGGAGGACATCCCCAAGGTCTTCTCGCGCTTCTGGCGCTCCGAGGCGAGCCGCGAGCGCGCGACTGGAGGCTTGGGCGTGGGCCTGGCCATCACCAAGGAGATCGTGGACCAGCACAACGGAACCATCGAGGTCGAGTCCGAGCTGGGCAAGGGCACCACCTTCACGCTGCGTCTCCCCATCACGCGCTCTGCCAAGGAATAAACGCGCTGGATGAGGCCTCAGCGCCTCGAGCTGTGCTGTTGTTGCAGCATTGGCACCCATCTCCATAGGCGGCAGAGAGTCGGCTACAATAGCGGACGTATGTGCAACGGGCTTGAAAGGACTTCCATGGCTCTTGAGCTTCGACCCGACTCTCACGGCAAGGTCCGCGACATCTACGACTGCGGTGACAGCCTGCTGATGGTCGCCAGCGACCGCATCAGCGCGTTCGACTTCATCCTCCCGGACGAGATTCCCTACAAGGGCGAGATTCTGACACGCATCTCCGCATTCTGGTTCGACCGTTTTGCCGACTTGATGCCCAACCATCTCCTCACGATGGATGTGGCTGACTATCCGGAGGAGTACCAGCCCTACGCCGAGTACCTCACCGGTCGTTCCATGCTGGTCAAGAAGGCGCAGACCGTTCCCATCGAGTGCATCGTGCGCGGCTACCTCACGGGCAGCGGCAAGAAGACGTACGACCAGGACGGCACCGTCTGCGGCATCAAGCTGCCCGACGGCCTGACCGAGGCCTCCAAGCTGCCCGAGGCGATCTTCACGCCCTCCACCAAGGCCGAGCTTGGCGAGCATGACGAGAACATCTCGTTCGAGCGCTGCGCCGAGATCGTGGGCCTTGACCTGGCCGAGCAGCTGCGCGACGCCTCGCTGGCCATCTACAATGCGGCAGCTGACTACGCGGCAACCCGCGGCATCATCATTGCTGACACCAAGTTCGAGTTTGGCATCATCGACGGCAAGCTGACGCTGATCGACGAGTGCCTCACCCCCGACTCCAGCCGCTTCTGGCCGCAGGAGGGCTATGAGGAGGGCAAGGTGCAGCCCAGCTACGACAAGCAGTACGTGCGCGACTGGCTGCGCGCCAACTGGGACATGACGGGCGAGCCGCCCCATCTGCCCGCCGAGGTCATCGAGGGCACGTCGGCACGCTATCAGGAGGCGTTCCAGATCATTACTGGTTCCACGTTCGAGGCAATGAGGTAAGAACATGTCGTTGATGGACACTATCAAGGGTGCCCGCGAGGAGGCCGCCGAGTCTGGTGCGCTGATCACCCGCAAGAAGGATGCCGAGGAATCGGCGGACACAGAGGCACAGCCCCGCAAGAAGGCCTACGCACGCAAGACCGCCGCAGGCGCCAAGCCGGCACGCGAGGTTGCTGGTACCGTGCGCAACGCTGCGGAGGCCGAGCCCACCAAGGAGGAGAAGAAGGCCAGTCGCGAGGCCAAGAGGAACGAAGAGGACGCGCGTTACGACGCCCAGCAGGTAGTCCTCAAGCAGCAGCCTGGCTACAAGAAGCTGACGCGCATCTGGTGGACGATGCTCGGCGTTGGCTTTGCGCTCTCCCTGGGCTCGTTCCTCATCGTTCGCTACCTGCAGAGCCATGCCGGCGCGGAGATCGCCACCACGCTGGCCGCCGCTTCCATGGGCATGATGGTCGCAGCATACGTCTTCATCATCGGCGCCTTCATTCTCGATATCGTCAAGATTCGTCCCATGCGCAACGCGGCACGCGATACCGTGGCCGGTGCGTCGCGCAGGAAGCTTAACCGCATCAT
>CAMYZR010000060.1 GCA_947303905.1 uncultured Atopobiaceae bacterium | reverse complement strand
TGATGAGCTCGTTGTCGTTCTTGGACATGGCGCCGATCATCTGGCCCGCCATCATGAGCCTGCCGAGCGCCGCGGTGACAAGCGGGCTGGTGCCGTGGTTCTCGTGGGCCGTCTGCACGGTGTTGCGTGCGGTAATGGCAAACGCACGGACCATGCCATCTGCGGCGGTCCCACGCACGATGTGGTCGCCGCGGCGGATGCGCGCGTCCTCGAAGTCGATGATCTCAGCGTCCATGGTGCTCCCTTCCAGGCAAAGACGACGGCATACGATGATATCGCAAGGGGATGGACGTGCCTCCGTGCGCGTCGATGCCCCAAGAGGGCTTCCGACATGGTCGATTTCGGCAAAATGGCTCTCGTGCATGCAAATCTGGGATGCTTTATGCATGCCAAACTGGCAACTTGCGCAGATTTGCGTAAGTTAGGCCTCTAGTGAGTTCGGCCGGGGCGTCGCAAGCTCACTAGACACCTAACTTACGCATATTTGCGTAAGTTGCCGATTTGTCACAGCAGAATATGCAGATCCTTGCGATTTCCCTCGCCCGTTAGCCCTTGGAGCACCATTTGCGAGGTTGGCGGGCGCGCTGGTCGGGCCCGCTTCAGGAGGTAGGTCACATTTCGCCGGCGGAGACGTACCGTTGGGTCATGAATCACCCCGGGGAAGGGAGTGTCTGCATGAAAAAGCACCTGAACCTGCTCCTGGCCGCCCTGCTTGGCCTCAGCGTTCTTGGCGTGCCTGCCTGCGGAGGTTCCGCCGCAACGGAAGGCGCGGCCGATGAACCCGTAGCAGAGAAGGCGGAGAAGCCGGAAGAGGTCGTCGATCCAGCCGCCGATTTCTATGGGGAGTGGCAGATCGCAGCGGTCAGCTCGAAGGGCCTGACCATGGTGGGCGACCTCACCTCGCTGCTCGAGGTCAACGAGACCATGAGGATCGACATCGAAGAGGGTGGAAAGGCCCAGATGAGCTTTGATGGCGAGACGCTCGATTGCACGTGGGAGCAGACGTCCGATACGTCCATCGTGCTGAAGACTCCCGATGAGGAGGACGGAACAGACGATGTCGCCGATCAGGACGGTGCCGAAGACGCCGTCGAAGGTGCCGAGGATGCAGTCGATGGTATGGCCGAAGAGGGAGCCGAAGTCGAGCTCACCCTTGAGGATGGCATGCTGAAGGCCACCTCCTTTGCCGACACCTTCGAGGGAACGCTGTTCTTCTCCTCCGACGGCACCCATCCCGCATACACTTCGATCGATCCTGCGGCCATTGCTGCGGCAGGCTCTGTTGACGCGGTGGTGGGCGACTGGACGCTCGCGGGGATGTACTTCATGGGCGCCACCGCCTACGGCGAGGCTGACTCGATGGCCGATCTGATCGGCGAGGGCAACGAGACGGTTTCGATTGCCGAGGACGGCACGGTCGAGATGATGGGCGGAACCGTGGGCTTTGGCGTGGGCGATAACGGCGGATACATCGACGTCAACGGCCAGGCTCAGCTCCCTGTTGGCACCCTGGGCGATTACCTGACGATCGACTTCACGCAGGCGCTCGGCCAGGAGGCGATCCTCATCTACAAGACGTAGTGAACACTAGCGGGCTGCGGGATACCTGCAGCCCGCTTTCATGCCAGGACTCGCCGTTGGTAGAGCCCGGCGTCGGCAAAGCCGAGTCCACGGTAGTAGTTGCGCGTGCCCACCGCGCTGATCACGTTGACGGCACCATACCCGGCTTCATGCGCACGGTGGCATGCCTCCTCGACGAGCGCCCTTCCCAGTCCGGCATGCTGCGCGCCCCCGCGCTCGGACTCTCCGAGTCCTGCGACGCGTCCGTACACGTGAACCTCGCGAATCATGGCCTCCGCCCCCGTCATGGGCAGCGACAGCCGCAGGAACCCGGCGATGCGACCCTCTGGCGTCACCCACTGCAGGAAGCGCTCGTCACTGACGGTAGTGTGGTAGCTCACGCAGTCAAGCCGCAGGTCGGAGAGGGCGACGTCGCTGGTGGCAACCTCGCGCATGTCGGCACCTGCGTCGCCGATGCGCGCCTCCACCATCTGGCGCAAGTTGGTCTTCTTGTTGCCAGCCACGATGTCAGTGGACGAGATGTCGCGAATCATGCGCGATATGCGCGTGTAGGCCGGCGTCGCGAGCGTGTCCGCCACCAGGAGGTCGACGAGGTCGTCCTCGGCATAGGGCTGCCAGGCACCCGTCTTATAGCACGCGCCGAGCCGCGAGCTCTCCACCAGACAGCAGGGATAGAGCTTGACCTCGTCCGGAAGGAAGCGCTCGTCGCTCACCAGGCGCAGGTAGTCTGCGGCATCCGCATCGGGCGTCGATCCCAGCAGGTTTGCCATGAAGTGCACCTGGATCTTGAAGCCCGCCAGACGCAGGGCCGAGAAGGCCTCCTCGATCTGCCCGATGCTCACGTGACGATGGTTGATCTCGAGGATGCGCTGGTCGAGGCTCTGGATGCCCATCTGGATCTTGGTGCAGCCCAGCTCGCGCATCTCGCGGGCACTGGTGGGGGTGATGAGGTCGGGGCGCGTCTCGATGGTGAGCCCCACCACGCGATGCGCGGCATCCTCGTTGTAGCGATGCTCGCACTCCAGCTCCTGCGCCGTGGCGGTCTGCCAGCTGGCGGCCTGCACCCACTCGTCGCGGCGCCCGATCCGGCCGATCGCCTCGTTATAGGTCAACTCGCCGGCATTGACCTCACGCTGCAGGGCGGACGTGCGCCTCTCGAGCTCGGCCGTGTCATGCGTGAAGCCACACGCCCGGTAGCGGCGGTCGCGCCCCTCGGGGCTGTCCCCGGCATACCCGCGTCCGCCAAAGTCGTTGACAGCGCGAAAGAGCTCGCGCACGAACCAGAGCTGGTAGCTGCGGGGATAGTCGCTCCACGTTCCGCCGAGGATGATGAGCTCCACCTTGTCGGTCACGTGTCCCATCTCGCGCAGGGCCACCAGACGAGAGCGGACCTGCAGGTCGGGATCGAAGTAGTTGCGCTCGGCCCGCTGGCAGGCGGGCTCGTCGGCCAGATAGCTCTTGGGCATGCGAACGTCGTTGGGGCAATAGAGGCAGTCACTCGAGCAGGGCCAGGGCTTGGTGATCACCGTGATCGTCGCAACACCGGAGGCGGTGCGCCGGGGCTTGACCTTGAGCAGCCGCAGCAGCTCGTGCTCGGTGGCATCGTCGATGTCCCAAGAGCGCCAGCGCTCCTCGTCATGTGCCTTAATGGCAAGGTAGAAGGGCAGAAGCTTACGTTTGGTGACGCTGCGGGTGCTCTCATGCTTGGCGCGGCTGATCCTTCTCAGCAGCCGGTCGAGCCATGCGGCATCGAGCGGTTCGTCTCCCGCCTTAAGCGCGCGAATGATCTCTCGCAAAGCCTCTTCCATGGTTGCCAAGTATACTTGCTTCATGGACGTAAAGACGGCACAGCACCTGAGTCAGCTCACAAGCACCTTCTACCAGGAGGTCAGCCCGTGCTTCTCGGCCACGCGCGAGTCGGCGTGGCCGGGCTGGTTGCGCATGATGGACGAGGTCGACCTTGGCGGGCGCGAGAGCCTGGAGGTGCTGGACATCGCCTGCGGCAACCTCCGCTTTGAGCGCTTCTTGGCGCAGCAGGGACTTGACGTGCAGGCCTGGGCCATCGACAGCTGCGACGACTTGGTGGCACGAGGGGAGCGGCCCCTCTATGCGATGCATCCCAACGCCTCGGTCTCCTACCAGCACCTGGACGTGATGGACACGCTCTATGCGGGAGACGACCTCGTTGACTCGCTCGTGGCTCCCGCCTGCGATTTGGCCGTCTGCTTCGGCTTCATGCATCACGTGCCCCTGCCGGAGCATCGTCTGCAGGTGCTCGAGGCGCTGCTTGCGCACGTGCGCGACGGCGGATACGTGGCGGTGTCGTACTGGCAGTTCATGCACGACGTGCGCCTGCGCGAGAAGGCCAGGCCGGTCGAGGGCGGACACGAGGGCGACTACCTGCTGGGATGGCAGGACCGCACCGACGTGGCGCGCTACTGCCACAGCTTCACCGAACGGGAGATCGACGGGCTCGTCAAGGCGCTTCCGTCAGCGGTGAGCGAGGTCGCGCGCTTCTCGGCGGACGGTAGGCTGGGGAACCTCAACCGCTACGTGGTGCTGCGGAAGCTGTAGGCATGCCAAGCCCAGGATAGGCCGCTGGCCTACGGCTATCGCCAAGCCACCTCGCGCGCCACCCCGATGGAGTGCGCTAGGGAGAGCTGCTCCATGTCCTGCGGCCTCTGCCAGTCGAGGCCGGTTGCCTGCTGAATCTGCCTCATGCGATACCGGACGGTGTTCGGATGAGTGCTGAGCGCCTCTGCCGTCTTGGCGAGCGAGCGGCCGGACTCCAGGAAGGTGGCCAGCGTACGCTCGAGCTGAGCGTTGTGCTCGGTGTCAAAGTCGCGCAGCGGCTCCATGACCTGGCGTTCGAACGACCGCATCGCGGGCGAGGTGGCATGGGGGAGCAGCACGCGGAGCGTCCCGAGGTCCCTGTAGCTGACGGTTGGCTGACCCTTGAGCTCCGCGATGCGGGCTGCGTGGATTGCCTCGAGAATGACAAGCGCAAGCGAGGAGATTCCCTGATGTACCTCGCTCACACCGATGCTGAGCACGCCTTCGACGTCCGCGAGGCGCTCCTGGAGGCGCGCAAGCGCATCCTGCACCTGCCTTACCGATAGGGGGTCTGCAGAGATGACGACGAGGATTCCCTGGTCAAAGCTGCAGACGAGGTCTCGCACGCCAACCATGCCCTGCAGCGGACCCAGCGTCGTATCCTGGTTCAGGCCACCATCCGAGTGCACGTAGATCGCCGCAAGCTCGTCGTCAAAGGAGGGATTGAGCCGCTTTGCGTGGGAGAGCACCGCGGTCTCGTCATTCCGCTCATCGAGGAGGGCGTCAATCTCGCGCTGGGCAAACGAGGATCGCTCGAGCTCGTGCACGCGCAGGCCCACCTCGAGGATGACCTCGTCAAAGTAGAAGCGATCGTCGGTCACGAGCAGCACCGGGAGATTGCGGGCGTTGGCAAAGCGGAGCGCCGCGTCAGGTATCTCGAGGTGAAAGACGTTCTTGACGATGAGGGCGGAGGCGCCGACGGACACCAGGTACTTGACCGCATCGGTGATGAGGAAGGGGTTGTCGCGTGCGTACAGAAACGTGGAGAGCACGAGCTGCCCCTCATAGAAGTTGGTACGCTGATAGCGCGACTTGAGTCCTGGCACCAGCTCGTAGTCGAGGATGCCCACCTCGTCAATGGGTCGTGCGAAGCCGCCCTGGCCAGCCAGGAGGCGCACCGAAGAGCTATGGCTGTTGACGAAGTCCGAAACTGTGTAAGGCATCACATCACCGTTGTTTATATAGCAAATATAGATGAACGCATTTTAGATGAATAGACAAAAGAGTTGACGCAAAGAATCTCTAATTGGGATAAATGACCAAAGATATCTTCAGATGATTATAACTATGTACAAAAGTCGACTCTTGGTAAGCGGCAGGGGGTTCCGTAAGCTGTAGCCAACCTAAAGCCCAATGAGTCTAGGAGGAGCAATGGCAACCGTGCGAGTCCTCTCTGCCGCTGACATCCAGCAGGTCTTTACCATCAACGATGCGCTCGAGGCGGTCGAGGACGCCTATCGCCAGAAGGCGGAGGGCACCGGCCTTGCCTGGCCGATGGTCTACGAGTCGTTCGAGGAGGGCGTCTCGGACATGGACATCCGTTCGGGACGTCTGGCGGGCAGCGACCTCTTTGGCCTGAAGCTGACCGCGTGGTTCTCCGGCAATCCCGCCCAAGGCCTGCTGGAGATCTATGGCACCACGCTCATCTGCGATGACAGAACGGGAGCGCCTCTCGCACTGCTCAATGCGAGCGCCATCACCGGTCTCAGGACCGGTGCGGCTGCCGCCCTTGGCATCAAGTGGCTCGCGCGCAAGGACACGGCTAGACTTCTGGTTGCGGGAGCTGGCCATATGAGCACCTTCATGGTCGCGGCTTCCCTGGTGGCCTGCCCCACGATCACCCATGTGGAGGTCTGGGACCCCAAGTGCGCAGAGGCTCCCGTCGAGCGCGTTGAGCAGATGCGCGAGGCGGTCTCGGCGCTCCTCTCCGCGGCCGGCGTCGAGCGCTCCTTCGAGCTGGTTGCCGTTGGCGACGGAGAGCGGGCGGCTGGTGCGGCGGATGCCATCGTGACCGTGACCCCCGCAACGGCACCCATCATCAAGCGTGCGTGGCTTCGCCCGGGGACGCATGTGTCGTGCGTGGGGGCCGACATGCCCGGGAAGCAGGAGCTCGAGAGCGCGCTGGTCGCCGTGGCGCGACTCTTTGTGGACGACCGTGCGCAGTCGGTCTCCTCCGGCGAGCTCGAGGTGCCGGTGAGCGAGGGCGTCATCAAGCCCGAGGACATCGTCGCAGAGCTTGGCGAGGTCATCGCGGGCAAGGCGGCCGGACGCACGTCTGACGACCAGATCACGGTCTTCGACACATCAGGAATCGCCGTCCAGGACCTCGCCGCGAGCAAGATCGCCTTCGAGCGCGCCGCTGAGGCTGGGCTCGGAGTCGTGGCCGCACTCTAGACAGTACCGTTGCAGAAAGGAAGCGCATCATGCAGATCAAGGACTTCAAGGTCGAGCAGTGGATGAACGAGTGGGAGACCAAGTGCCGCTACAACGTGGCCGAGACCTGCACGTACTCGGCGACGTTGGACCAGCTCTTTGAGCTGTGCGGCGGCTCGCGTGACGAGTTCATGGCAGACTTCGCGACCCGTCGCCTCACCTACGGCCACATCGAGGGCAACCCGGAGTTCCTCGAGGGCGTCTGCGGCCTCTACGAGACCGTCAGGCCCGAGCACATCATCCCCACCCACGGAGCCGCCGGCGCAAACTACCTGGTGCTCTCCACGCTCGTCAACCCTGGCGACCACGTGGTCTCGATCATGCCCACCTACCAGCAGCTCTACTCCATCCCCGAGATGTGTGGCGCCAAGCTCAAGCTGCTGCACCTCGAGAAGGAGGACCACTACCACGTGGACCCCGTCAAGCTCGAGGCACTCTGCGACGAGCACACCAAGCTCATCTGCATCAACAACCCCGACAACCCCACCGGTGCGCTGCTCTCTGCCGAGGAGCTGCAGGTGATCGTCGACATGTGCGACGAGGTCTACCGTCTGCTCGTGCAGGATGACGACGCCTTCACCACAAGCCCCATCGACCTGTACGACAAGGCCGTGGTGACCTCCTCGATGTCCAAGGTCTGGAGCCTTGCCGGCATCCGCCTGGGATGGTGCATCACCAAGAGCGAGGAGCTGCGCCACGACCTGCTCTCGCATCGTGACTACGACCTGATCAGCTGCGGCATGTTCGACGAGGCCGTGGCAGCCTACGCCCTGGCCCACGCCGACAGGATCCTCGAGCGCTCCCGCCGCATCG
>CAMYZR010000059.1 GCA_947303905.1 uncultured Atopobiaceae bacterium | reverse complement strand
CCAGGCAGTTGGTGGTGCAGCTGGCGGCGGAGATGACGGTGTCTTCGGGCTTCAGGGTGTTGTGGTTGACGTTGAAGACGATGGTGGGAAGATCGTTGCCCGCAGGAGCGGAGATGACGACCTTCTTGGCGCCGGCGTCAATGTGAGCCTGGGCCTTGGCCTTGGAGGTGTAGAAACCAGTGCACTCCAGAACGACGTCGACGTCGAGCTCGCCCCACGGGAGCTCTGCCGCGTTGGCCTTGGCGTAGATGGTGATCTTCTTGCCGTCGACCTCGATGAAGTCCTCGCCAGCCACGACGGTGTGGTTGCGAGCATAGTTGCCCTGGGAGGAGTCATACTTCAGAAGGTGGGCGAGCATCTTGGGGGAGGTGAGGTCGTTGATAGCGACGATCTCGGAGCCCTCATGACCGAACATCTGACGGAAAGCCAGGCGACCGATGCGACCAAAGCCGTTGATAGCAACCTTAACTGCCATACTTTCTCCTTTCGCGAGGCCCCTCGAGGCCGTTCCCCGAGACAGGCCTTAACCAACATACTGATGGCAGCATACACCCAAATCCGGCACGTCAATGTACCGAGTCTCCAGACGTGGGCAAATTAATCCGTGTTTGGTAGCTGAGAGTTGAAACGAAGACGGTGAGCGGAGTGTGCTAGCGCTGCTCCCGGAGCTCCTCCACGATGGCCTTCAGACGAAGAAGCCTATGGTACATGCCCGATTTTTTGGTTGGTGGCGAGGCGAGCGAGCCGAGGTCCGCAAGCGAGAGCTCCGGGTAGGCACGACGCAACTCGCAAAACTCGCGAACGGCAGGCGGTAGTTTTGCGAGCCCCACCAGACGCTCCGCCTCGGCAATCAGCTCGATCTGGGTTCCGGCCGCGCGGGTCGTGCGCGACAGGTTTGCCGTCTCAGCGTTGACGAGTCGGTTGACGTCGTTCTTGAGCGACTTCACGTGCCTGACGTTCTCGATGGCGCGGGGCGAGCGCTGCGCCCCCATCGCCCTCAGCAGCCGCACCACGTCGTCGAAGCTCTTGAGATAGATGGCATAGGCGCCGCGCCGGCGGTTGAGGCGCGCGACGACGCCCCACTCGTCGATGAGGTCCACGATGTCGCGGGCAAACTGCTCTCCGGTGACCGCGATCTCCAGATGGAAGTCGCCACGCGGATCGGCGACGAACCCGCCCGCCATGAACGCGCCACGCACGAAGGCCGACCGGCAGCAACGGTTCTCGAGCAGATGCGACGGCGCGCCGGTCGCCAGACCTCGTCCGGGAACCAGGATGCCCAGACGCACCAGGTCGTCCTCGAGCGCGTCCTGCTCCGGGATCTCGATGAGGTAGTTTCTCGTCTTGTGCAGGTTGGAGTGACGCACGGTGAGGCGCGTCTCGAGGTCGAAGAGCTCGTGGGTGAGCTTGATCATGGTGCGCGCGACCGCACCGGTCTCGGTCGAGACGCGGATGGTGTAGCGTCCCGGGCCGCGGTACGAGAGGGTCCCGCACACGCGGATGATGGCCGAGAGCTGCGCGTAGGTGCAGTTGGGGCAGTCCCCTTCCACGCGAGAGAGCTCGTCTTTTACCTGCGCGGTGAACGACATGGCACTACGAGGAGGCACGCCGCTCGGCGCGGGCGAGGTCACGGTGGCTGGTCAGGACGTGATAGCCCTCACGGGTGAGATGCGCGGCAGTGGCCTCGGCAATGGCCACCGAGCGATGCTGCCCTCCCGAGCAGCCGACGCCAACCGACAGGCGGCTCTTGCCCTCGTTGACGTAACCTGGCATGACCGTGTCGAGCAGGCTCGTCCAGCGCTCGAGAAAGGCCTTGGTCTGCGGGTGGTCGATGACGAAGTCGCGAACCAGCGCATCCTGGCCCGTGAGCGGCCTCATCTGGGGATCCCAGTAGGGATTGGGCAGGAAGCGCACGTCGATGATGATGTCCGCCTCCTCGGGCATGCCGTACTTGAAGCCAAAGGAGAAGACGTGCACCTCCATGAGCTGCTGCTCGGTGAGATGGGTGAACTCCGCGAGAAGGCGCGAGCGCAGCTGCTTGGGCTTGAGGTTGGTGGTGTCGATGGTGAGCGTCGCCCGCTCGCGCACCGCGGCCAGCTGCTCGCGCTCGCGACGCACCGCGTCGATGGTGGCCTCCCCCTCGCGCGCAAGGGGATGCGGACGACGGTTAAGCGCGTAGCGGCGCAGGAGCACCTCGTCGGAGGCCTCGAGGTAGAGCACCCCGTAGCTGAACTCGTGGTCCTCGAGGCTCTTGAGCGCCTCGTCGAGGTCCTCGAAGAGCTTCTGGCTGCGCAGGTCGCAGACGACGGCCAGGTGGCGCCCGACGCCGGAGGAGAGGCCGCTCATCTGCGCCACCGAGAGGATGAGGCTGGGTGGCAGGTTGTCGATCACGTAGTAGCCGAGGTCCTCGAAGGTATGCATGGCCTCGGTTCTGCCCGCGCCGGACATGCCACTGATGACGATGACGTCGGGGCTGTTGAGCGCGGAATCGCCTATGCGGGGGGCATCGGACATGAGGCACTCCTTACCAAGGTTTTACAGGCTCTAGGATAGCGCAGGCACGGACCGACCGTGGCCGACATCCCGCCCCACTCTTTGACCTGCGTGCTACCATGGCAACTGGCATTCATAAACTCTACGTTTAAGGAGGGTGTTCACCATGTCAGACACCCCGATGGGCACACGCATGAGGGTCGTGTGCCAGCTTGCAGCGTTCTCGCTCGTCCTGGGGACCTGCTTTGCCATGCCTGCCAGGGCATTTGCAGCGGATGAGGCCGATGGCGCGGCCGAGCAACTCCTCGTTTATACGGAACAGGACGTCGGTTGTGCCGAGCAGTCTGTCATCGATGAGGATGAGGTCCTGCTCCCCGGCGACTCAGAAGAGGTCGAGGACACTGCCATAACCGAGGAAACGACTGACGATGACACCGCCGACTTTGGCGAGGCGGCAGATGATCCGGAGCTCGCCGAGCCAGAGGCTGATGCCCTCGCAGACGAGGACGGGCAGGGCACTGACGCTCCCCTACCACAGGCCGAGGATGCCGGCGACGGTACCGATACGCCCGCAACGGACGGGCTCGTACCCATGGCAGTCGCCGATGAGGAAGTCGAGAACGACGAGTCTGACGACGCGGCGGAGGACAGCCACTACGGGTGGACGACGATCGACGGGGTGACGTACTACTACGACGAGTACGGAAATCCCGTTACGGGCTGGATGATCGACTACGACACCGACAAGCAGTACTACTTCGACGAGAACGGCGCTGCCTGCACTGGTTGGAAGACCATCAAAGGCAGCATCTTCCACTTCGACCAGACGACCTTCGCAGCCGACACGGGCTGGAAGACCATCTCGGGAAAGCGCTACTACTTCGACACCGAGACCTGCGCCGCCTACGTCGGGCTCAAGTCAATCTCCGGGAAGAAGTACTACTTCTCCTCGAGCGGGGCTGCAAGCACCGGTTGGAAGACCGTGGGCGGCAGGAAGTACTACTTCGACGCGAAGACCTACGCGGCCTACACGGGACTGAAGACCATCTCGGGCAAGAAGTACTACTTCTACTCTGGTGGCGCTGCCTCCTCCGGCTGGAAGACCGTCGACGGGAGGAAGTACTACTTCAGCGAGAAGAACTATGCGGCCTACACGGGGCTGAGGACCATCGATGGCAAGAAGTACTACTTCTACTCGGGCGGGGCAGCTTCGACCGGTTGGAAGACCGTCGACGGCAGGCGCTACTACTTCAGCGAGAAGAACTACGCCGCATACACCGGCTTCAAGACCATCTCGGGCAAGAAGTACTACTTCTACTCGGGCGGGGCGGCGAGCACCGGCTGGAGGACCATATCCGGCAACAAGTACTACTTCGACACCAAGACCTTTGCTGCCTGCAAGGGCTGGAAGACCATCGGGGGCAAGAAGTACTACTTCGACAGCGCCTGTCACATGAAGACCGGCATCGTCAAGATCGGCGACAAGCGCTACGCGTTCGCGACGAGCGGCGTGCTCATGTCTTCCGGCATCAGGACGATTGACGGCAAGAAGTACTACGTCAACAAGGACGGCAGCCTCGGCTACGGCATCAAGACCATCGACGGGAAGAAGTACGTCTTCCTCTCTTCCGACGGCGGCGCCATGGCCAAGTCCTGCCTGTACGAGAACTACATCGTTGCCTGGGACGGTGTCTTGCATGCCATGCCGGCAGAAAGTGGCGGCCAGGACGCCAGCGCCCAACGCATGGCGAGCCTCATTGCCAAGTGCATCACGCCCGCATCCAAGATCGCGAGCCAGAAGGACCTCACGAGGGCCCGCGAGGCAGCGGCCTATGTCGCAGCGTTCGCGGACCGTGGCACCTACACCATGAAGGGCAAGTTGTACCGCACTCCCTACGGCGTGTTCTATGGCAAGCAGTACTCGTGCGCCGGCACCACACGTGCGCTCGGAGCCGTCTTCAACAAGCTTGGCTTCACGTGGAAGCACGTGAACGAGAACCAGTTCACGCATCAGTGGTGCAAGGTCAAGCTCGACGGCAAGTGGGGCTGGGGCGATTCGTGCATTGAGTACGAGACCATCGATTGGGACACGGGCGAAGTGCTTTCGAGCGTCGTCACGGGCAGAGCGGAGTACGGCAAGCACTTCGTGGAAGAGTAGCGCAGAGAGGCCCGGTTGCGGCACAGGCCCAGCAACCTGACAGATTGGCCCCCAGCTTCGCCTCTGGCTGAGCTGGGGGCCAACACGTTTGACATGATCTGGGGCATCTAGCAGGCGATGCGAGCCGCTCTTCTCCTACTCCAGGTAGCGGTCGCGCAACGTGACGAGCGCACTCTCGTCCAGGCCGTACTCGTGCTCGAAGTACGCCTCGACGCTGCCATAACGCTCGTCGATGGCGCTCATCACGGCCAGAAGGTCGCTCTCGTTCACGCCGTTGGCCTTCTGCCAGCGCTCGATGATCTCGGGCGGGGTGTCGGGAGGCATGGTGTCGGCCACCGCCTCGATGATGCTGCGGCGGTACTCGTTGGTGAGCAGGAAGTCCCCCATGATCGCCTCGTGCGTCACGCCGAGGAGCAAGCAGACGACAAGAGCACTCACACCGGTGCGGTCCTTGCCTGCCGTGCAGTGGAAGTAGACGGGCACCTCGCCGGTCGCCACGTGTTCCACCAGCGCCTGCAGGGCTGGGTTGCCGAAGGCCATGTTCACGTAGAGGCGCTTCATGAAGATCCCGTCCTCAAAAAGGTTGGGGTCCATCTGCTCGAACTTTGCGATGGCTTCGGGCGAGAAGTCCACCTCGCTGCCGTCGTCGAAGCGCATCCCACCGATGCGCTGGTAGTCCGTGCCCTCCGCAAGGTAGTCCGACTTGCCCGTGGCCTCCCCCGCCGCACGCAGGTCGAGCACGTAGCGCAGGCCCATGGCGTCCACGAGGGCACGTTCCCGCTCGCTCAGGCCCGTGAGGGCGCTCCCGCGGAAGAAGAGGCCCCTGCGCACGGTGCGACCGTCACCTGTCGGAAGGCCGCCCAGCTCGCGCAGGTTGAGCTCATTGGCAAAGCCTGGCACGTAGCCGACTGTCTTGGCCAGGTCCATGGGTCTCTCCTACTCGATCTCGCTGTCCTGCTCGTCTTCCCAGGCGCGTATGGTGCGCCACACCTCCTGTGCCACCGCCTCGGGCACGCCCTTGACCTCGGCGATCTGCTCCACGCTCGCCTGACGCAGGCGCTTGAAGGAGCCGAAGTGACGCATGATCGCGCGCTTGCGCTTGGGGCCCACGCCCTCGACCTCGTCGAGGATCGAGACGCTCTGCGCCTTGGTGCGCAACTCGCGGTGGAAGGTGATCGCAAAGCGATGGCTCTCGTCGCGCACCTGCTTGATGAGGTAGAGCGACGGGGAGCCGGACGGCAGCACCACCGGCGTGTCGTCCCAGGGGACGAAGACCTCCTCGTCGGATTTGGCCAGGCCGCAGACGGGGATGTCCAGACCGAGGGCGGCAAGCTGCTCCATGGCTGCCGTGAGCTGCGGCTTTCCGCCGTCGACCACGAGCAGGTCGGGAGGCGCCGCGGCAAAGCGCTCGTCGGCCATGTTCTTCTCCCCGTAGCGACGACCCAGAACCTCCTGCATGCTCACGAAGTCGTTGGCCTCGTCGAGCTCGGTGCGGATCTTGAAGCGACGGTACTGCCCCTTGTCGGGCATGCCGTTGGTGAAGACCACCATCGATGCCACGGTGAAGGCGCCGTGCAGCGTGGAGATGTCGAAGCACTCGATGCGCATCGGCGGCGCGTCGAGCGCGAGCGCGCTCTCGAGCTGCAGCAGGGCTTGGTTCGTGCGCTTGTCGACATAGCCCGTGCGTACCATGTAGCGGTTGAGCGCATGGTGCGCGTTGGATGCGGCCATCTCGAGAAGATGGCGCTTCTCGCCGCGCTGCGGACGCCGCACGCGACAGACGCGGCCACGCCTCGTGGTCAGCCACTCGGCGATGAGCTCGGCGTCGGAGAGCTGCAGGGGCACGCAGACCTCCGCGGGCACGTCGGCCGTCTCGCCGTAGTAGCGCTTGAGGAAGCCCTCGACGAGCTCCTCCTCGCTCACGTCCGCACCCTTGTTGAGCACGAACTCGCAGGTACGCACCACGCGGCCCTCGCGCACGACAAACACGCAGGCGGCCGAGATGGTCTCCTCGCGGTAGAAGCCCACCGCGTCGAGGCTCACGTCGGAGGAGAGCACCACCTGCTGGTTGTCGTCGAGGCCCTCGAGCACGTCGATGCGATGCTTGATGCGACCGGCGCGCTCGAACTCGAGCTCGGCCGCGGCCTCGGCCATCTGCTCGCGCAGGTCCCCGATGAGGGCCGAGCGACGGCCCTCTAGGAACTGCTCCACCTGCCGGACGTGACGTCCGTAGTCGGCCGTGGTGATGGCGCCGCAGCACACGCCCGGCCCGCGTCCCACGTGGGAGTCGAAGCAGGGACGCCCGCGCTCGGCGAGCACGAGGTTGGCCACGGCCACGTCGTCGGGATGGCTGTCCAGGTAGCGCTTGGCGCGCTTCCACTCCGCGCAGGTGCCGATGCAGATGGGCACCACCTTGCGCAGCGTGTCGATGGTGGCGCGGGCGGCGCGGGCATCGGTGTAGGGGCCGAAGTAGCGCGTCCCCTTGCGGTGCTTCTCGCGCGTGTACTTGATGCACGGATACACGTCGCTCTCGGTGATTGCGATGAAGGGATAGCTCTTGTCGTCCTTGTAGTCGACGTTGAAGTAGGGGTGGTACTGCTCGATGAGGTTGCGCTCGAGCACCAATGCCTCGTGCTCGCTGCCGACCACCACGTAGTCGAAGCTGCGCACCACCTGCATCATCAGCGGGATCTTGTCGCGGTCATCCTGTAGGGTCACGTACTGGCGCATGCGGGCGCGCAGGTTCTTGGCCTTGCCGACGTAGATGACCTCGCCCTTGCCGTCCTTCCACAGGTAGCAGCCCGG
>CAMYZR010000058.1 GCA_947303905.1 uncultured Atopobiaceae bacterium | reverse complement strand
GGTCTCGCCGAGGCGACCCCGGGTGAGGATGGCCCACACGGCACTCGAGTGGTCCTCGGTGTGGATCCAGTCGCGGACGTTCTTGCCGTCACCGTAGAGCTTGGGGCGGATGCCGCAGAGCACGTTGGTGATCTGCCTGGGGATGAACTTCTCGATGTGCTGGTAGGGCCCGTAGTTGTTGGAGCAGTTGGAGATCGTGACCGCCACGCCGTAGGTGCGGTGCCAGGCACGCACGAGCAGGTCGGAGCTGGCCTTGGTGGAGCTGTACGGTGAGCTGGGATGGTAGGGGGTTTCCTCGGTGAAGCGCGCGGGGTCGTCGAGGGCGAGGTCGCCGTAGACCTCGTCGGTGGAGACGTGGTGCATGCGCACGCCGTGGCGGCGGCAGGCCTCGAGCAGCTCGTAGGTGCCGCGCACGTTGGTCTGCACGAAGGGCGACGGGTCGGCGATCGAGTTGTCGTTGTGGGACTCCGCGGCGAAGTGCACGATGGCATCGTGGCCCGGCACCAGCTCGTCGAGCAGGGCCGCGTCGCAGATGTCGCCCACCACGAGCTCGGCGCCCGTGCCCTCGATGTTGGCGGGGTTGCCCGCGTAGGTGAGCGTGTCGAGGACGGTCACCCTGACCTCGGGGTGCTCGCGCGCCACGAAGTGCACGAAGTTGGAACCGATGAAGCCGCAGCCACCGGTGACGATGATGCTCTTGGGCTCGAACGTCTCAGCCATGCTTACTCCCTATACGCCTATTGTCCGATGTAGTCTCTCAGTGCGTCCCTCCAAGGACGCATGGTGTTTCCGATGGTCGCCTCCAGCCGGGCGTTTGCCAGCGCCGAGAAGCGCGGACGGTCCGCAGCCTGCGGATTCGCCGCCTTGTACTGCTCTGAGGTGCAACGCTTCACGGTGCACGCGACACCCGCCACGGCAAAGACCTCCTCTGCGAGATCTGCCCAGGAGCAAATGCCCTCATTGGTGCAGTGCCATACGCCATAGGCGTCGGTGATGGCAATGCGCAGGATCTCCCCCGCAAGGTCATCCGCGGAGGTGGGGTTACCGAGCTGGTCGTCCACCACCGTCACCTCGCTGTGCGTCGACGCCAGGCGAAGCATCGTGGCCACGAAGTTCTTCCCCTCGCCATAGAGCCAGGCCGTGCGCACCACGTGAGTGCGTGGGTTGTTGGACAGTGCCAGGCCCTCCCCTGCGAGCTTAGAGCGTCCATAGGCGCTGATGGGACAGGGGACGTCCTCTTCCGTGCGCTCGCCCTCGAGCGACCCCGAGAAGACGTAGTCGGTGGACACGTGCACGAGCGTCGTGTCGGTCTTCGCGCAGGCACGGGCGAGGTTCATCGGTCCCAGTGCATTTGCGGCGAAGGCACGCGCGAAGTCGGCCTCGCAGCCATCCACGTTTGTCATGGCCGCGCAGTTGATGACGACGTCGTAGCGCCCATGCGACCCGAACCAGGCCGTGACGCTCGCGTCGCTTGATATGTCGATCTCAGCGAGGTCAGCCCAGTCCACCTCGGCATCCAGCCATTCCTCAGGGCAGCGACCCTGCTCGAGCCGCGCCCGCAGGGCACGTCCGAGCTGGCCGAGGGAACCCGTCACGAGCAGTCTCACTGTATGCCTCCGTGCCTCTCCGGAGCGATGCGCCCCTCGGCCACCACGCGGAGGTGCGTGCCGTAGTCGCTCTTGCCATAGCGGTCGGCGCACTCCAACAGTCGCTCCTTGGTGATCCAGCCGTTGTCGTAGGCGATCTCTTCCGGCACCGAGACAGGCAGGTTCTGGGCACGCTCCACGGTGCGCACGAACTGCGAGGCCTCAAAGAGGCTTTCCATGGTGCCCGTGTCGAGCCACGCGAAGCCGCGCCCGAGGGTGACCACGTCGAGCAGACCCTCTTCGAGGTACATGCGGTTGAGGTCGGTAATCTCGTACTCACCGCGCGCGGATGGCTTGACGGCGCCAGCCATGGCCGGAACGCCCGAAGGGTAGAAGTAGAGACCCGTGACGGCATAGCTGCTCTTGGGCTCGGCAGGCTTCTCCTCGATCGAGATCGCGTTGTAGTTCTCGTCAAACTCGACTACCCCAAAGCGCTCGGGGTCATCGACGCGATACCCGAAGACGGTCGCACGACCCTCGTCGGCCCCTGCGACCGCACGGCGCAGACGCTTGGAGAGCCCGTTCCCATAGAAGATGTTGTCGCCAAGCACCAGCGCACACGGCTCGTCACCGATCCACTCGGCGCCGATGGTAAAGGCCTGGGCAAGGCCGTCGGGACTGGGCTGCTCGGCATAGGAGAGATCCAGACCGTAGTCTGAGCCATCGCCCAGAAGCGCCTTGAAGTTGGGAAGGTCGGTCGGGGTGGAGATGACCAGAATCTCGCGAATGCCAGCGAGCATGAGGGTGGCCAACGGATAGTAGACCATTGGCTTGTCGTAGACCGGCAAAAGCTGTTTTGAGGTGACCGTAGTGAGCGGATACAGACGTGTTCCGCTGCCACCAGCCAGAATGATGCCCTTCATGCGCCTGCCTTTCTCTCCTCTGCGCAGAGACGACGCGCCTCTGCCGAGATTGACCGCATGACCACTGCCTGCGGATGATTGAGCTCATGTGCGTACCCGGCTCGAGTACCCTTCATCATGATAGCCCGTTGGATGCAGAACACGCCATTGAGGGCGCCATAATCAGCACAAATACGTTACTGTTGTCCACTTCGCCCGCTCGGCACCAGGTTTTTCCTTTAAACGCCGAACATGCAGTACCATTCAATGTACTCGATTGTTTCTTCGCAGTATCAGCTGGCGTAAGATGTATGGGATTGTCTTTGCTACTAACTGGCATGATAGTCAAACAATTCGCATAGCATGAGAGGGTCTATTCATGGCAACCGCACAATCAGACAGACGCCGCAGGTCAGGTTCAGGCTCGACACGCCGTTCCAACTCGTCCCGCCGCTCCAGCAGCTCAAATGGCCGCAAGCCACTGCAGGGTCGCGACACGGGCTATCGCGTCGGCAGCAGCCGCCGCCAGTCGTCGTCTCGCAGCATCAACCCGCGCATCATCATCGTCGGTGTCGTCGGCATCCTGCTGATCATCGCCCTCATCTTTGGCGTCACGAGCTGCGTCAAGGGCTGCAGCGCACGCAACACCAAGAAGGATGAGGCCAAGGAGGTCAAGGTCAATCCCGAGGACAAGCGCGTGGCATATGGCGTATCCGCGGAGGAGACCGACCGTCTCGCCGTGGTGCTCGATCGCAACGAAGCCTTTGCCAGCATTGCCAAGAACGCCGACAAGATCACCGACGAGCGCCTGATCGACCTCGCCATCGCCGAGCCGGAGGCCATCGAGTTCGTGGCCGGAAGCGTCAAGGCTGACGGCAGCACGCAGCCCTACGATGCCGCCGTGCCGCAGGGCGAGTATCCCAAGCTCTACACCTTCGATCCGCGCTGGGGCTATGCGTCCTACGCTGACGGCATCGTCGGCTCCACGGGCTCCGGTCCCGTCGCGCTCTCCATCGCCTCCATGGGCCTGTCCGGCAAGACGACCTACGACCCCGCCACCATCGCCCAGGCCGTGACCTCCGCCAAGCTGGCCAGCGGCACGACCGGCATGGATGACTCCTTCCTCACCAACCACGCCTCCGAGGCCGGTCTGGTCGCCACGAGCGTCGAGGCATCCTCCGATGGCATCTACATCCCGCTCGCGGAGGACGGCGTGCCGGTGGTCATCAAGCTCAAGAGCGACTCGGGCATCGGATCGAACAACGCTCACTGGGCCGTGGTCATCAGCCTCAACTCCGACAACTCCATCACCGTGTATGACCCGACCTCGGCAATCGCCACGTCGCACACCTGGTCGCTCGGAGCCGTCGCCAGCAAGACGGACACCGCCTACTCCGTTACGGCAGCGGCTGGCACCACGGGCAGCACCGACGCCGCCACCTCTCCGGACGCCACCAGCGAGGACACCGGCGAGTCGACCGACGAGTCCGCGTAACAGGCGTCGACAAACACAGCCACGGGCCCAGAGGCAACTCTGGGCCCGTTTTTTCTCCCCTGGATGCTATGGTGCGGGATCGCACCGGACAGTCTCGACAGGTCACCTACAAGAAGGGACCCGTGCGATGCACGGGTCCCTGGACATGCCGTATGGCAATTGCTCCTAGGCGAAGATCTCCTCGGCAGCGGCGCGCAGCTTGGCCTCGATGGCCTCGGCGTCAGCGCGCGTGGCGCCCTTGGCGAACAGGTACGCCTTGATCTTGGGCTCGGTGCCGGACGGACGGAAGATGATCTTGTTGTCGTCCTCGAGCTGGTACTCGATCACGTTTGCGGGCGGAAGAACCTGCGGGGCTTCCTTCTGCAGGCCGGAGACGCGCGGCATCTCGGGACCAGTGGCGAAGTCGGTCATGCCGACGACCTTGAGGCCGGCGATCTCAGCGAGCGGCTCCTCGCGGAGGCTCTTCATGAGGGCGGCCATCTTGTCGGCACCAGCGGCACCCGGGAACGAGGCGTTGACGATGCCGTTGATGTAGTAGCCGTACTTCTGATACAGGGCGTCCATGGCCTCATAGAGGTCCATGCCCTTGGAGGCGTAGTCGGAAGCCATCTCGACGCACATCTCGACGGCCACGATGGCGTCCTTGTCGCGAGCGTGGGTGCCCACGAGGTAGCCATAGGACTCCTCGAAGCCCATGAGGTAGCGATCCTCCTCGCCAGCGTCCTTGAGCTGGTCGATCTGGTCGCCAATGTACTTGAAGCCGGTGAGGACGCGACGGAGCTCGAAGCCCTTGTCCTTGGCCAGCGCGTCAGGCATGGTGGAGGAGACGATGGAGGTGACGGCGACCTTCTCCTTGGGATCCTCGCCGTTGGCCTCGGCCATCTTGATCAGCCAGTCCATCAGCAGGACGCCCATCTCGTTGCCGGAGAGCAGCTTGTACTCGCCGTCGTGCGGGATGGCGGTGCCCATGCGGTCGGCATCCGGGTCGGTGGCGACGACCAGGTTGGGCTTGACCTCCTCGGCGAGCTTGAGGGCGAGCTCGAGGGCCGCACGGAACTCGGGGTTGGGATAGGTGCAGGTCGGGAAGTTGCCGTCGGGATCCTTCTGCTCGGGAACGACCGACACCTTGTCGACGCCGATCTCCTTGAGGATCTTGGTGACGCACTCCATGCCGGTGCCGTTGAGCGGCGTGTAGACGACAGAGTAGGACTCGTCAGCCTTGAAGCCGGGGACGGAGACCTTCTTGACGGCGGCGATGAAGGCATCGATGACCTCGTCGTCGATCCAGTTGATCATGCCGTTTGCGAGGCCCTCGTCAAAGTCCATGCAGTCGAGACCGAAGAAGTCGGCGGCGGCGATGTTGGCGCTGATCTCCTTGGCGGCCTCGTCGGTGATCTGGCCACCGTTGTCGTTGTAGACCTTGTAGCCGTTGTAGGCTGCGGGGTTATGGGATGCGGTGAGAACGATGCCTGCGGAAGTGCCGAGGTGACGGACCGCGAACGACAGCGTGGGGACCGGCTCGATGCGCGGGAACAGGAACACCTTGACGCCGTTGGCGGCGAGGATGCCGGCGGCGACCTTCTGGAACTCCTCGCCCTTCAGGCGGGAGTCACGGGCGAGGGCCAGGGTCGGGTTCTCATAGTGAGCGTTGAGGTAGTCGGCGACGCCCTTGGTCGCCTGGCCCACGACGTACTCGTTCATGCGGTTGGTGCCGACACCAAGGGTGCCGCGCAGACCTGCGGTACCAAACTCAAGGCTGCGATAGAAGGCGTCGAAGAGCTTGTCCTCGTCACCAGCGGCGATAAGAGCGTCGAGCTCCTCCTTGAGGTCGGGAATGGTGACCTTCTCAGCCCAAAGGTCGACTGTGGCCTGAACGTCTTTATCCATGCGTCTTCCCTTCATCTTGTCGTGCGGACTCGGCGTCCGCAACAGCTACATGCCTGCTCTGATGATAGCCAGTGGCACGGGCCGCCCACACAGGCAGTTGGGTAACGGGTGCGCATTAACGGCGAGGGGTATGGGGATGCGACGCTCGCTTGGTGTCGCCAAGGTACTGCCATGCCTCGTAGCTGATAGTATGGTTGGGACTTAAACCTCGTGAGAAAGCCTGTCATGGATCTGTTTGCCACCTGCCCGCTCGGCTTCGAGCGCCTTCTCGCCGACGAGCTCACCGCTCTGGGGCTCTCGCAGGCAAGGCCCCTGCAGGGACAGGTCGCCTTTGCCGGCGACATACGCGACGCATACCGTGCGTGCCTGTGGTCGCGACTCGCCTCGCGCGTGGTGCTGGTGCTGGCTCGTGGCGCAGCCACAAATGCCGACGAGCTCTATGAGACCGTGGCGGGAGTCGCATGGGAGGAGCATCTGTCCCCCACCGTCACCTATGCCATTGACGCCCATGGCACCAACGCCGAGCTGCGCAACACCAAGTTCGTCTCCCTGCGCGCACGCGATGCCATCAACGACCGCATGCTGGCACGCACCGGCACGCGGCCACAGGCGAGCACCGTCCAGCCCGACCTGCGCGTGGTGGTACGCATCTCGCGAGAGCGCGCCACGATCGGCATCGACCTTGCAGGCGAGCCGCTCTTCAGGCGTGGGTACGAGAGGCAGGACGCCAAAAGGGGCGAGGGCCACCTGAGGGCGGACTACGCGGCCGGCCTTCTGGCCGCGGGCGGTTGGGAGGAGCTCTGCCGGCAAGGTGAGGCCACGCTCTTGGCGCCGATAGCCGGATCCGCAACGCTTGCCGTCGAGGCGGCACTCATGGCGGCCAACGGCGCGCCGGGGCTGCTGCGCATGCGCTGGGGCTTCGAGGGCTGGCGCGAACACGATGCCGAGGCATGGTCCACGCTCCGGGCGGAGGCATACGACCAACTGCAGGCGTCGCCCCAAGTGGCGCTCCTGCTTTCCGAGACGAAGCTCGGTGCGCAGACGAACGTGCGCAGGTCGCTGCGCACGGCGGGACTGCAGGTTGAGCCGCGCTTCACGTCCGAGCTCGAAGGGACACCTACCGGCATGCTGCTTGCGGGCGACCTCTCCTGGATCCGCGAGCACGAGCTGGCGGCAAAGGCCGACGCATTGGCACGCATTGCCGCAGCGATTCGACAGATACCCCAGGACGCTCCGGTTGAGCTCCTGACTCCAGACACCGTGCCTGACCTCGTCTTGGGCGAACCGACATCCGCGCTGAGGACCATGGCGGGACCCCAAGAGCTCACGCTGCGGAGCTATGGCGTTGCCGCAGACAGGGAGCGCATGCGTGCGGCGCTACCCTCCGGAGAGCAGGTGGACACGCTGGTGGCGGGCAGTGCGCAATTTGCCTCTCGCCTGGCAAAGGTCTACAAGCAGCGTCGCAAGTGGGCGCGACGCGAGGACGTGAGCTGCTATCGCGTGTATGATGCCGACCTTCCCGACTACGCCGTCGCCATCGAGCTCTACGAAGGTTCCGAGACTCCGGGCCGATGGCTGCAGGTGTCGGAGTATGCCGCGCCAAAGAGCGTGGACCCGACGCTCGCGCAGGCCCGCCTGCTGGATGTGAT
>CAMYZR010000057.1 GCA_947303905.1 uncultured Atopobiaceae bacterium | reverse complement strand
GCCCCTGGCAGCGTAATCCCCGAACCATTCGTGTCCGAAAACTTGACACGCCTCATCAGGAGGCCGAGGGGCGGCCTGCCCGCCGTCAGGGCCAGGGACCTCGCGCCCGGGGACTCGTCGAGCCCGGTGGTGGTCTCGGAGAAGGTGGTGAGGGCGCTCATGCGCGACATGGGGCTCGTGCCGGTGACGGCGCTGCCGTCCGGGCGCCAGCGCTACAGCTCCTACGCGGGCGAGCTCTGCGAGAGGCCCGCCAACCTGCCCCTCAGGGACGACGGCACGCACGACTTCGGCGCGGCGCGGCCCTTCGAGCTGGTCGTCACCGACGTCACCGAGTTCTCGCTCAACGGCTTCAGGTGCTACCTGTCCCCGCAGCTGGACTGCCACGACGGCGACCCCGTCTCCTGGTCGATCTCGGCCCACCCCGACGACGACCTCTGCTCGTCCTCGCTCGCCGCCGCCCGCCTGAAGGCCGGGCACGGCTTCGTCGTCCACACCGACGGCGGGTCCTGCTACATGAGCAGGGCCTGGCGGGCCCTGTGCGAGGCCGGGGGCATAACGCGCTCGATGTCAAGGAAGGGCCGCAGCCCCGACAACGCGAGGGCCGAGGGGTTCTTCGGGACGCTGAAGCGCGAGTTCTTCCACAACCGGGACTGGACGGGGGTGGGGTTCGAGGAGTTCGTCCGCGAGCTCGACGCCTACATGGTGTGGTACCGTGACGAGAGGGTGGTGAAGGCGCTGGGCTGGAGGACCATCAGGGAATACCGCGAGGAGATAGGGGTGGTCGCCTAGCGTGTCCAAGAAAACGTCCGGGGTCCCTTAGTGTGTCACGCGATTCAATCGATGGCTGATGCGAGCTCTGCCAAGTAGAGACTTACCTGCAATTTCGTCCTTTGCCGACCGCTCAATTGAGACCATCCGCACCCCCATACGACACACTAACGGGAAAAGTTGCACGAATCGGTGTCCCGCGTTACGCAAACCGGCTAAATCAGCTCGCATGAGAGGTGGAGGGTGCCAGGGGGAGCTGACACCCTCCGTATCTAGGGGGTTCCGTGTTGGAGGAGAGGGTCCAACAGGGCTTTGGAATCGCTAGACCGCCGCAAGGGCCTGGTCGAGGTCGGCGATGATGTCGTCGACGTTCTCGATGCCCACGGAGAGGCGGATGAGGTCCTCGGAGAGGTGGGCTGCCCCAAGCTGCTCGGGCGTAAGCTGAGAGTGCGTGGTGGTCGCGGGATGGATGATGAGGCTCTTGGCATCGCCCACGTTTGCGAGCAGCGTGTGCAGCTTGACGTTGTTGATCACCCTCAGCCCCGCCTCGCGACCACCCTTGACGCCAAAGACCAGTGCACCGCCAAAGCCGTTCTTGAGGAGGCGGCTGGCAACCTCGTGGCTGGGATCGTCCTCGAGGCCCGAGTAACGCACCCAACCGACCTTTGGGTGATCCTTGAGGAACTTTGCCACGGCGAGCGCGTTATCGGAATGTCGCTGAACGCGGAGGCTGAGGGTCTCGATTCCCAGGCCAATGAGCTGGGCGGCGTACGGCGAGAGGGTCGGGCCGATGTCGCGCAGGCGCTGGGCAAGCACGCGCGTGGCAAACGGGGCGGCAGGGGCCGCCTGTGTCCAAACGGCACCGTGGTAGGAGGCATCCGGCTCTGTCAGCGTCGGGAACTTGCCCGGAACGGCGGCCCAGTCGAACTTGCCCGAGTCGATGACCGCGCCGCCAATGGTTGCGCCGTGCCCACCGATCCACTTGGTCAGGCTCTCGATGATGACGGCGGCGCCGTCATCGGCGGGACGATAGAGGTAGGGCGTGGCGAAGGTGTTGTCCACGATCACCGGCAGGTTGAGCGACGCGGCAGCGTCAACCAGCGCGGGCACGTCGGCCACGTCCACCAGCGGATTGCCGATGGTCTCTACGTACCAGAACTTGGTCCTCTCATTGGATGCCGCCACGAAGGCATCGATGTCGTTGTTGGGCACGAAGGTAGTCTTGATGCCCAGGTCATCGAGGGTATGCAGGAGGATGTTCCAGGTGCCGCCGTACAGCGAGTCGGAGGCCACGATCTCGTCACCGGCCTTGGCGATGTTGGTGAACGCGAGAATCTCGGCGGCATGACCAGAAGCAACGGCCACGGCGGAGGCGGCGCCTTCGATGGCGGCGACGCGGGCGGCGATGCAGTCGGTGGTCGTGTTGGTCAGGCGGCTGTAGACGTTCCCCGGCCGAGCAAGGGCAAACTTCTGGGCGGCGTCCTCAGCATCGTCGAACTGCCATGCGGCAGTGGCGTAGATGGGCAAGGCCGCTGCCCCCGTGGTCGGATCCGGGGTCAGGCCAGCGTGAATCTGAAGGGTGTCGAAGTGCTTGGCGGGGTCCTGGGCGAAGGTGGGGTCGAGTTCAAAGGACATGGTTGCTTCCTCTCTGGCTATCGGTTTTGCCTGTGCTATGTCTAGCAATTTGGTAGGAATTTTGAGCTGCTAGAAAGCATGGTATTGCCTTGATAACCAGAGCGGTAGACACGAGTATTCGTTGATTGGTTATCTGTTTCGCATATAGCCTTTGGGCACCCCACTCCCCTTCTCGTCTCACAAAAAACCGCCCGCCCCGATATGCGGGGCGGGCGGCTGCAAGCCACGTTTCAGCGGGTGGCGGGCCCGCTGTGAGGGGCGATCTAGTAGTTGATCGCCTGCTCCTCGAAGTAGCTCTGCGGGTGGTTGCAGGTCGGGCAAACCTTGGGGGCCTTGGCGCCAACATGCAGATGACCGCAGTTGATGCACTTCCAGACCTTAACGCCCTCGCGCTCGAAGACCTCGCCCTTCTCGACGCGCTCGGCGAGCTTGAGATAGCGCTCCTCATGAGCCTTCTCGATGGCGCCGACGAGCTTGAACTTGGCGGCGATCTCCGTGAAGCCCTCCTCCTTGGCCGTCTCGGCGAAGCCGGCATACATGGAGGTCCACTCCTCGTTCTCGCCAGCAGCGGCGGCCTTCAGGTTGGCCAGCGTGTCGGGCACGGCACCGTCGTGCAGGTACTTGAACCAGAGCTTGGCATGCTCCTTCTCGTTGCGAGAGGTCTCAAGGAAGATCTCCTGGATCTGGACATAGCCTTCCTTCTTGGCCTGGCTGGCAAAGTACTGATACTTGGTGTGGGCCTGGGACTCACCGGCAAAGGCGAACTCAAGGTTCTTCTTCGTCTGCGAACTCTCAAAATCTACTGCCATGCGTCGCTCCTCTCACTCGTGTGTGCCGTGGCCGATCCCCATCGGCTGCAGCACTGATTGACATGCAAAACCGGCTCGCGCCAGTCTTCACTATCGTACCCCAATGCGTCGGTTTTTACCCAGTGTTTCCTGTGCCAGTCGAAAGATGGCGGCACGCAGCGTGACGTCATGAAGGCGCTGGCAAGAGGGCTGCTATGCCTGCCAGCGCTCGCCATCCTGATGACAGAATCCCTCGCCCGCGAGCTCCTCGAGAATGCCGAGGACAGCGGTAACGTCCACCGGCTCGCGCCCCGCCTTCAGCTCCTGGGCGCTCAGCTCTTCGGCGATGTCAGTCACAGAGGCACCCTCGCCACGATGCGCAAGCAGCGAGCGCACCACCATGGCACGCTTCTGTCGATGCGATCCCTCAAAGCGACTCTGGCGCACATGCGTGCGCGAGCGTCGCGAGGGGTTGGGCACCATGCGCTTGAGGTAGGCGCCGTAGTCGAGCAGCGCATAGTACCAGGTGCGCGGGTCGTCGCCAGGGTCGGACGCATCGGCGGGACAGGTGGCCCTGACCAGCGGAATCAGCTCGCGGTCTGGCACCTGCACGGCATCCGGATATAGCTCGTGCAGAAAGACGGTGCGCACGTTGGTCTCGAGGTAGACGCCAGGGAGGTCGAAGGCGAAGGCGCGGATGCCAGCCGCGGTCGCCGGCCCGATGCCCGGCAACGCGACCAGGTCCGCCTCCTCACGCGGCATGGCTCCGCCTGACGCAGAGACCTGCTGAGCCGCACGCAGCAGCGACAGCGCACGGCGGTTGTACCCCATGCCCTGCCACTCGTCGAGCACGTCAGCCGTCTGCGCGGCCGCCAGGGCATCGATGGACGGGAATCTCTCCAGCCAGCGCTGCCAGCGGCCGTCAACGCGACTGACCTGCGTCTGCTGGAGCATGACCTCGCTTATCCAGATGCCGTAGGGGTCGCGCGTGCGACGCCAGGGAAGGTCGCGATACAGCTTGCGGCCATGAGCCAAGACACGCGCACGGAACGACGTTAGCGCGTCATCGTCTAGATCGTCCACAGACTCCATCACGACCTTGCTAGCCCCTAAGACATCATCGTCGCGGCGTTGACCAGCTCAAACCCGGTGCCGGATGCCACAGGCACGAGATTCTCGACGACCAGCTGTCGAAGCGTCACGGAGCTCAGGTACGCGCGGATCAGCTGACCGAGCTCGGACCAGGCGAGCTCGAACTGAGTTACGGCCCCAGAGGGCTCCGCATCCGCGTCGTTGCCCGCAACGAGCACCGGCCCTTCGATGGCCTCGACAATGTCAAGCAGCGTCGTCTTGGATGCATCGACGGCCAGACTCATGCCACCGTGCGGTCCGCGGACGGTCTTGAGCAAGCCGGCCTTGACCATCTCGTGTTGGATAGTACGAGCGAACGAATAGGGGATGGCGTTGTGCTCTGCCGCATAGCGCACCGAGACAACCTCTCCTTCCCCAACCATCGCCGCTTCGCCCAGCATACGCAGGGCGTAGTCAAGCTTCTTTGAGATCTCCACGATGTTCCTCCAGCATCGAGAGTATGCGGCACGCTAAGCGTGCCCAGCGCACATGGCTGCGCCATGAAACAGAATAGGACAATCTGTAACCTTTTTTGTTTACACGTGGTTTCAATTGTGCAATTCTCCAGTGGATTGCACATATAGGCACGTTTTTTTCGGGCATCGGCATGGGTCGCGCTCGGTCAAAGCTCCGAATGCGGCAGCAGGAGCTTTGACCGTCGACCAAAACGGCACACCGTCTCCCACGGAGTCGGCGTGTCGCTCGGCGTCCTCGGTGCATAGCTAAGAAAAAAGCCTCCGGAGGGGAGGCTTGGAAGTGCAATGGCGGGATGTAAGGGACTTGAACCCTCGACCTCCGACGTGACAGGCCGGCGCTCTAACCAGCTGAGCTAACACCCCGTTCATCTGGTGCAAGGGATATATTACACAGATGTGGGTAGGGTTGTCTAGTGCAAATCTCAACTTTTTTGGCCAGTGCGAAAAAGTTTGCCGATCTCCATCCTTCGCACTGGCCAATCGCCTAGATGAGCGAGACCTCGTACGACTGCCCCTTGGTGGTCGTTACCTGGATGGTGTCCCCCACGAGCCTCGCATCGGAGATCTCACCCTCGCCCACCAGCGGCTTGCCCTCTGAGTCGGTGACCGGCTGCGTCACCGAGCCGTCGCCCATCGGGTGCGCGATGAGGTTCCAGGTGTTGTCGTTGAGGTTCTGCGGAACGATGAAGACCATGTTGTAGAGCACCAGGGTCACCGGCGTGCCCTCGAGCTCGTAGATGACGGTCTGCTCCTCGGATCCTTCCGGCGTGCTGACCAGCGCATACTTGCCCTTTGACAGCTCGGTGACCGTATAGGTCACGCCACGGTACTCGATGCCCTCCCCGACGGCGGTCTGCACCTGCTCGTCCACCGGATGCTCGGCAACCTCCTCGACCGACGAGAGGGCCCTAGTCAGAAGCCAGCCAACGATCGCCACGACGACTAGCGCGGCGATGCCCAAAACCAGAAAGACGCGCTTGTTGGACTCCACCTCGATGTCGCGATGCTCGACCTTGGGACGCCCGGCCGTGCTCATCCGCACGGCCTCGATGGGCCTCGCCTTCTGCGCGACGAAGGACGCGGTGTCGCTTGCGTTGACGCGCGTGGTCAGGCGTGCGCCTTCCGTGGCGTCAATCCGCTGGAAGGAGCCCGTCTCCTGAGGGTCGACGTCGATGGGGCGCGGTGCGTCGCCCATGCGCGTCTCCTGGTCGCCGTCAACGATGGAAACCAGGTTGGGGATGGCCGCAGGCTCCACGGCATGCGCGACCTCGACGGCGGCGGGTGCCGCAGCCTCAACCACGGGCTCCGGAGCTGTCGTGGGCGCCGTCGGTGCCGACTCTGCCGCGATGGTGCCCGTTTCCTCGAGGCTTGCCTCGGGCTCGACCACGCGCGGCGCTGCGTGCTTGCGCGCAGCCGCATGCTTTCCGTGACGTGGTGCTGCGCTCTCTTCTGCTGCCATTGCTTCCCCTTCCGGCTTGTGATAAGCCCATGCTACACCCTGCGGCGTGCCTCGATGGCCCTCCCCAGCGTGACTTCATCTGCATACTCAAGGTCTCCTCCGACGGGCAGCCCGCTCGCCAGACGCGATACGGCCACACCCAGCGGGTTTATCGTGCGCGCGAGATACGTTGCCGTGGTCTCGCCCTCGACATCGGGGTTGGTGGCCAGGATGACCTCCTCCACCTCGCCCGACGCGAGTCGCTGCATCAGTTCGCGCACATGCAGCTGTTCGGGACCAATCTTGTCCATCGGCGATATGACTCCGCCCAGAACGTGATAGAGCCCGTGGTAGGCGCCAGTCTTCTCGATGGCAGCTACGTCACGCGGCTCCGAGACGACACAGATTGACGTGCGGTCGCGGTGGGAGTCTGCGCAGATGTCGCAGGTGTCGCGCGTGGCGTACGAGAAGCAGATCGGGCAGAAGTGCACCTGCCGCTTGACCTCGATAATCGCGTCCGAGAGGCGGCGTGCCTCCTCTATGTCGGCTTCCAGCAGGTGGTAGGCGATGCGCTGCGCCGACTTCGGGCCGATGCCCGGCAGCCGCCCCAGCTCGTCGAGCAGGCGCTGCAGCGCACGTCCGTCGCTTGTGCGTGGGTCGAATGCGGCCATGGCTTAGAACATCCCCGGCATTCCCGGCATGTTCATGCCGCCCGTGATGGCGCCGAGTCGCTGGTTGGTGACCTCCTGCGCGCGGGAGAGCATCTCGTTGACGGCCGCAAGCACGGTGTCCTGCAGCATCTCGGAGTCCTCCTCGTCGAGGCCGAGCACCGACCCGTCGATCTCGATTGCCGTGATCGATCCGTCGGCCATGCCGGTCACCTTGACCATGCCACCGCCAGCAGAGGCGCTGACCTCGGTCTCGGCGAGCTTGTCCTGGGCGTCCGCCAGCTGACGCTGCATCCGCTGTGCCTGCTTCATCACCTGTTGCATGTTCATGGCCATGATGGCTCCTCTCGTCGCCGCATGCGGCGTAGTCGTTGTCGTGTGCTAGTCCTCGTCGTAGTCCGCGTCGTCGACGGCCTCTTCGATGAACTCGCTGTCGTCGGGCGTGGTATCGAGAAAGTCGTCGCCTGCTGCGACGTCATCGTCAATGGCTTCGACCTGCTCGTCCTCCGACGGCTCGGAAGTATAGGTGATACCCTCGCCAAAGATTGCGGTCATCATGTTGAGGATGTCATTGAGCACCCCGCCCGTGCTCCTAGAGGCGCGCTTGGCAGGGGCCTTCTTGGGTGCG
>CAMYZR010000056.1 GCA_947303905.1 uncultured Atopobiaceae bacterium | reverse complement strand
ATCCTATACTGTCTTCGACGAGAAGGAGAGCTCTCCCATGCCATCGCCGTCTAGTCGGCCAACTAGACGGCACGAACACAAGGTAATAGGAGAAGGAAGGGAACCATGAATCAGCTTATCGAGAAGCTCACCGCTATCTCCGGCAAGATCGCCCAGAACTGGGTCATCCATGTCATCATGAACGCTTTCATGATGCTTCTGCCCATCACTATGCTCGGCTCGTTCGCAGCGCTCTTCAAGGGCATCGGCATCGAGTCATACCAAACGCTCATCACCTCCACTGGCGCAGTTACCGTGCTCAACACCATCTACCAGTGGACGACCGGTATGATCGGAGCCTACCTGGCATTCTTGGTAGCCTATGCTTTCGCGCAGCACACCAAGTGCGCCCGCTCCGAGATGGCGGTCGGCATCACCTCGCTCGCATGCTTCCTCATCTGCACGCCCTACATCATCCCCGAGGAGCCCTTCGCGCCGTCCACCCTGCCCACCACTTGGCTGGGCTCGCAGGGAATGTTCAGCGCCATCATCATCTCCTTCGTTGTCGGTGGCATCTACCTCGCCTGCCAGAAGGGCCACGTCGAGATCAAGCTCCCCGAGCAGGTTCCGCCGTTCATCAGCGCCCAGTTCTCCAGCCTCATCCCTGCTGCCATCGCCATGGTCCTCTTCGGCATCGTCTCCATGGTCTTTGCTGGCACTGAGTTTGGCACCATCCACCAGCTGGTCTACTCCATGATCGCCCTGCCGCTGCAGTCCGTGTCCTCCAACGTCTTCGGCTACTGGATCCTCATGGTCTTCCTGTACGGCCTCTGGTTCCTGGGCATCCACGGCGGAATGACCGTCGGCCCCATCATCATGATGCTCTTCATGCAGCTCCAGATGGAGAACCTCGCTGCCTTCCAGGCTGGTACTCCTATGCCTCACCTCTGCTCTGGTGATGCCCTTACCTTTGGCACTGGCTCCATCCCCATGCTTGTCGCCGCCCTCTTCATCATGAAGTCCGAGCAGGGCAAGGCCGTGAGCCGCATGGCCGTTCTCCCCGCACTCTTCGGTGTCGATGAGCCCGCCTACTTCGGTATGCCCATGATTCTGAACCCGATCATCTTCATCCCCTGGGTCCTCGGTGCTCCGACCATCTCGGTCTTCGGCACGCATGCGCTCAAGCTCATCGGCCTGCTGCCCTACGCCAATGGCACCGGTGGCTCTGCGGCCAACCTGCCCTTCTTCATGGGCAACCTCATGAGCTACGGCACGCCGGGTCTCATTTGGGGCTGTGTGATGTTCGCAATCATCGTGCTCATGTACGTCCCCTTCGTGAAGGCCTACGACAAGCAGCTGCTTGACGCCGAGAACGCCAGCGCGCAGGAGTAGCGACGAGTCTTCTGGGTGGCACACAAACTCCTACGGAGTACGTGTGTCACCCATCTATGAGTAGAGGAGAACCACATGAAGATCCTGGTACAGAGCGACGATTACGGCATCACCCGTGCGGTCTCTCTCGGTTGCATCCACGGCATCAAGAACGGCGTGGTGCGCAACACCGGCATGTTCGCTAACATGCCCTGGATCGAGGAGTGCGTGGAGTGGATCAAGCCCTACCTCGGGCAGATCGCCTTCGGCATCGACCTCAATGCCTCCACCGGCCCCTCCATCCTGGGGCATGACAAGCTGCCTGCGCTCACGCACGAGGATGGCACGTTCCTGGGCAGCCGTGAGAATCGCGCGCTGGATACCGACGAGAACGACCACGACCACCTTGCTGCTGTCGCAGACCAGCTCGAGGCCGAGTTCCGCGCGCAAATCGAGCGTTACATCGAGCTCGTGGGCAAGAAGCCCGACTACATCCACAACCACGCCTACGGCACCCTCACCACCGATCGCATCACGCGCGAGCTGGCTGTGGAGTACGGTGTCATGTGCTCCGTGGGTCTGAACGATCGCCCTGAGGTCAAGCCCATGGGCATGGGTTGGTACCAGTGGGGCGGTCCCGAGGCACAGCTCACTGAGGACCCGCTGGGCTACATCACCAGCGACAAGGAGGGCATCCTCACCTGTGGCAAGGACTACGCCTACCTCGTGAGCCACTGCGGCTACGCCGACGCGGACCTCTTCCGCCTCACGAGCTTCACCACCTGTCGCCCGATGGACCTCGACTGTATGGTGAGCCCCGAGCTGCGCGCCTGGTTCGACGAGCACGGCATCGAGCTTGCCAGCTTCAACGACCTGCCGCGCGAGTGGGCGGCTGAGCAATCCACGGAGCCCAAGCCTACGATTCTGATGTAAGTTCGGGTGAGGCAGACGATCAGGACGGAGATCCTTGTCCACATCGGTGTGAGCAAGGGTTCCGTCCCGATTGTCAAATAGAGTGGTTTACCTGCGCGTTTCATACTTTCTGGGGTGATGACGGGTGCGCCCCAGAAGGTTGCCGCGACGCTAGGGGGATATGGGGCTCCTGTATCGTCAAAGCGGATACGATGGCAAGCGGAAACGACATCTCGTGAGGAGGTACGCAATGACAGACAGCGCGGCCAAGGCGATGGGCTCTCTCAGCAGTCTTCTTCTCGACTACGTGGACACGACGCTCGTCTACGACTCCAACTACGACATAGCCCAGGGGTTGCTGCGCAACTATACGCAGCTTGGAAGCATGTCGTTGCGCCAGATGGCCAATGCGTGCTTCGTGTCGCAAGCCTCCTTCTCGCGCTTCTGCAGGTTCTTGGGGTTCGCGAACTTCGCGGAGTTCAAAGAGGCGGTGGATGGTGCCGACTATCGGTTGACTGACGACTACACGCAGGCGTTCGTCTCGCAGCTTCTGGCGGATAGGCAAACGGCGTTTCAGACCTATCGCAGCGCCGTGATTGACGTCCTGGGCGGGACCATGAGCCCTGATGACCAAGAGGTCCTTGACGAGGTGCTCAGCGCGCTGGAGGGTGCGGGGCGCATCGCGTTCTTCTCGCATCACTTCCTCTGGCATATTGGGCGCTACTTCCAGGAGAAGATGCTTCCGCTTGGGCGCTACGTCGAGCTGTATCAGTCGCATGCCCACCAGGAAGACAGCGCCGCGATGCTCGGAGAAGGCGACGTTGCCATCGTGTGCTCCATGAACGGCAGCTTCTTCTCGCATTACGGCGAGCTGACCCGAAAGATTTACCAAAGCGGGGCGACGGTTGTGGTGCTCACGCAGAACCGCTTTGCCCTGCATCTGAATCGCGCAGACTACGTGCTGTTCTGCGGCGATTCGAACCAAAACGACGTGGGCAAATACGCTGCGCTCCTCACCATAGACCTGATGGTGATGAGCTACATCAGACGCTTGAAAGCAGGGGAGACAGAGGATGAGTAAGACGTTCCTGATCGGTGCCGCCACAGCGGCGCACCAGGTGGAGGGAAACAACACCAACAGCGACATATGGGCTATGGAATACATGGCGCATGGTGGCTATCCCGAGAAGTCCGGGTTGGCGGCGAACCACTACGTGACCTACCGCGAGGACATTGCGCGCATGGCTGCGGCAGGGCTCAATGCCTACCGATTCTCGCTCGAATGGGCACGCATCGAACCCGAAGAGGGAGTCTTCGATGTCGAGGCAACCGAACACTACCGTGACGTGATCAAGTGCTGTTATGACCATGGCATCGAACCCGTCGTGACGCTGCATCACTTTTCCAGCCCCAAGTGGCTCATTAGCCGCGGAGGCTGGGAGGACGAGCGCGTGGTGGGCTACTTCGAGCGCTACGCCCGCTACGTCTGCGAGCAGTACGGCGACCTCCTGCACTACGTGTGCACGCTGAATGAGGCCAATATGGGCGTGCTCATCGCCATCTACATCCGCCAGGCCATGGAGGAGCGCGCCAAGCGCGAGGGCGAGGAGGGTGCCGCCCTGCAGGTGGGTGTCGATATCGAGGCCATGGCCGCCGAGCATGACGCGCAGGTGGCGGAAAACCGCGAGGTCTTTGGCGTGGACGAGGCTGCCGTGTTCGTGTCTCCGCGTACGGAGGCTGGCATAGAGATCGTCAAGCGTGCGCACATGTGTGCTGTCGAGGTAATTCACGAGCTGGTTCCTGGCGCGAAGGTGGGCATGACCCTCTCGCTGCGCGATATTCAAGCGGCGCCTGGTGGAGAGGCTCGCGCAGAGGCTGCATGGGCCGAGGAGTTCGGGCAGTTCGTGCCGGCGCTTGTGAATGACGACTTCTTTGGCGTGCAGAACTACACGCGTACGGTCTTTGGACCAGAGGGCGAGTTGCCGCCTGCGCAAGGATCCGAGCTCACCCAAATGGGCTACGAGTTCTACCCCCAGGGTCTCGAGCACGTGATCCGTCGCGTACACGAGTCGTTCCCAGGGCAACTGATGGTGACCGAGAACGGTATCGCGACGGACGATGACACGCGCCGCGTGGCCTTTATCGACGGCGCGCTCGAGGGCGTGCGGACATGTCTGCGCGACGGGATTGACGTTGCGGGATACCTGTACTGGTCGCTGATTGACAACTATGAGTGGCAGAGTGGCTATGCCATGCAGTTCGGTCTCATGGACCGAGGCGAGGGGCATCCCGCAAAGCCGAGCCTCGCGCATCTTGGGTCGCTGTGCCGCGCGTGGCGTGAGTGTGAGGAGTAAGAGTCATGGCATTTCCCGAAGGATTCCTGTGGGGTGGCGCCGTATCCGCCGGCCAGTACGAGGGCGGTTGGAACGAGGGCGGTCGCGGTCCCTGTCGCATGGACTACACCACTGGTGGCACGCGCACGAGCCCGCGCTACGTGACGTATGAGCTGGCAGATGGCACGCCCGTCAAGGCTGGTCGTGAAGCCGCGTTGCCCGCTGGCGCGCGTTGGGCGTCGCTTGGCGACTGCTACTACCCCAACCAGGTGGCTGTTGACGGCTACCACCGTTGGCGCGAGGACGTGGACCTCTTTGCCGAGATGGGTTTCAAGGTCTTCCGCATGTCCATTGGCTGGAGCCGCCTGTATCCCACGGGACTCGAGGCCGAGCCCAATCGCGCGGGAATCGAGTTCTACCGCGAGATGTTCGAGTACATGCGCGAGAAGGGCATCGAGCCGCTGGTCACGCTCATGCACTTCGACACGCCGCTCGGCCTGGAGGCGGCCTGTGGCGGTTGGGAGAACCGCGCGCTTATCGACCACTTCGTGCGCTTCTGCACCACCTGCTTCATGGAGTACAAGGGCCTCGTGCACTACTGGCTCACCATCAACGAGATCAACAATCTGCTCTCGCTCATCGACTTCTTTGGCGGTGGGGATGATGCCGCGTACCAGCGCGCTTACCAGCAGTTGCACCATCAGTTCGTGGCAAGCGCGAAGGCCGTCCAGGTGGGTCATGCCATCGACCAGGACAACCAGATCGGCTGCATGATCGCGAGCGCGGCGACCTACCCGCACACCTGCGACCCGGCAGACATCCTGGCTGCCGAGCACAAGCGCCAGGAGAACGCCTACTACTGCGGTGACGTGCAGGTCTTTGGCGCGTACCCCACCTATGCCAAGCGCCTGTGGGATGCCCACAACGCGCACATCGCTATGGAGCCGGGCGACCTCGATGACCTCGCGGCTGGCACCGTGGACTTCTACACCTTCAGCTACTACAACTCCAACGTGGTCACCACGCACGAGGTGACCGATACCGTGGGAGGCAACTTCCAGGTCGGTGCCCGCAACGAGTACCTCACCTACTCCGACTGGGGTTGGGCCATGGACCCGATGGGCCTGCAGTGGCAACTCGAGGTTCTCTACGACCGCTACCAGGTGCCACTGATGGTGGTGGAGAACGGCCTCGGCGCCTTTGACGAGGTGGTCGAGGAGGACGGCGAGAAGCGCATCCACGATCCGTATCGCATCGACTATCTGCGCCAGCACGTGCGTGCGATGGAGACCGCGATTGCCAACGGCGTTGACCTGCGGGGCTACACCCCCTGGGGCTGCGTCGACCTGGTGAGCATGGGTACGGGTGAGATGCGCAAGCGCTACGGCTTCGTGTACGTGGACATGGACGACGAGGGCAAGGGCACGCTCGACCGCTACCGCAAGGACAGCTTCTGGTGGTACCAGCGCTGCATCGCGAGCAACGGGGCTGAGCTCGACTAGCACTTTGACGCTAGAAGAGAACAGGGGGCGGGTTAGTGTTTCCGCTAACCCGCCCCCTGTTTCTCTCTGCTGTGGAAAGGCAGGTCTTATCCGTCGTGCTCGTCAAGCCAAACGTAGAGCCAATCGGTGGCACTGGTCGCCTCGCGGGTGACGGGCGTACCCTTCGCACGACCCTGACGTAGAAGCTCTGCCATCTGCACTGGTGTTTTGGCCTCGATTGGTGCATGTGCGGCTAGGGACTTGTCTGTGGTAACCAGGTAGTTGGCGTGCGAGCGCTGGCAAGCCGCTAGCACCAAGTCGTCCTCTAGGTCGTCGTGAGCATCCCGGTAATGACAGGCCAGAGCGACATCATGCGCGTCCACTGGGATGGCGGTAGCTACCTCCTGCATGAGGGCGACGTGGTCCCAGGCCATGCGTTTGATGGCTTGGACATCGGACTGGGTGAGCTCACGACTCTCGCGGATCCAACGCTTGTTGTCGGCACGAACCTTCTGGTAGACATCCAGCAGGGCATGAGATGCATAGGCAAGCGAGGCACCTCTGACCTCGGCCTCTTCGAGCAAGGTCAGCGCGTCATCTCGTCCGGGTCGATGGGGGAGAAAAAGGTCGAGCCATACGTTAGTGTCGACAAGGAGGAGGGGCGGATTAGTCTTCATGGTCGGCCTCCTCGGACACGCTCTCCTCGAGATAGTCTTGATAGAGCAGGTCATCGAGCTGCTCGTCCGTAAGAGGCGCATAGCTTGATGGGTCAAGTCCCACCTCGCGCTCGAAGTCAGCTTGGCGTTGTCGCACACGTTGCGCAATGCGAGATTCGCTGCCAGTTGCTCCGATTGTCTTGACCGAGGCAGCCGACGGATCGGCCGCTAGTACACGAACCACTTGGTCCAAGGCCTGCTCCCCATGGGCGACCTTTGACCACATTGCACGGATGAGCTCGGAGGGGGCAATACCGTAGAGGTCGAGGACAGAATCTCCGGCAGCTTTGAGCTCTGCGCTCATACGTACGTTTAACTGGGCTACGGAAGGCATCCCAACCCCCTAACATGCATGCTACATACTGCTAGCAGATATGCTATCATAACCTAGCAATCTTATCGAGCGTTTTTGGATAGGCGTAGTGAGGAGCAGCTCCATGTCCATCGAGGAGATAACGGGCAAGTCGCTCAGCCCCAGATGCATGCGATGCATGCTCGACAAGTACCTCGACGCCTGTCCCGATGACACTCCGTGGGACGTCCGCGCCGACTACATGCGCGAGGTCCTGCGGGCGGTGGGGGAGGGCTCCCTCACCATGACGGCACCTGAGATCAGCGACCATCTGAGCGGCGTGCTGCGCGAGATGTTTGGCATCACGCGCGACTACACGCAGGTCAAGTGGCACTTCAACGAGCTGGTGCTGGGCCTCGAGGACCAGGTGCGTCAGCGCTTTGATGCGAGTGACGACCCTCTGGGCTTGGCCATGCGCTGCGCGATCGTGGGCAACC
>CAMYZR010000055.1 GCA_947303905.1 uncultured Atopobiaceae bacterium | reverse complement strand
AAGCGGTAGACCTCCGTCAGCTCCATGCGGCCGTCTACCACCTGCCCCACGATATGCCGCCCACTCGACGCTCCGATGTCGATTGCCACATGACACGCACCCATTGCCGCCCCTTTCGGTTTCTTTGCATACTCCTATATGCGCTAACCAAAAGGATACGAGCCATTTTACAGGTATACCATGCGTCCAATGCGCATCGACTTTCGATATTTGCGCATCATTGATGACAGAATACGATGTGGTCGGCTAGACCGAGTGCCTAACCAAAGAACACGTGCGGTCGTGAAAGGCGAGAGCGGTCTCGTTAGGCTTGATCTTGTCCACCTATGGGAAAAGGCTCCACGCAGCATTGCCACATGGAGCCCCTTGTAGTCCCAGTGCCGCACCGATTATTCCTTCGGTGTCCTTACGCCTTTGCCTCGGCAATCATGTCGAGCGCCTTCTGCATCACCAGGTCGCCGCGCACCATGCCGTACCACTGCATGGGGATGACGTCGAAGGGCACGCCCGCCTCTTGGAACTTGGGCTCGTGCAGATGGCGCTCGAAGGCAACCTGCGGACCCAACAGGGCGCAGTCCAGCTCTCGCAGCTGCTCAATGGAAGCGTTGCGGATATCCGAAACCGCACGAGCGTCCACCAGCACCTCAACGCCCTCCCCGTTGGCGTAGTCCTGCATCTTCTTGGCAAGCAGGCTCGTGGACATACCGGCACCACAGAACAGACGGACGTGAAGCATGGTGGATCCCCCTTTGCATTGATTTACGCATCATTGGCTGCGTCTCATTGATTCTATTTTCCTATGTAACTGCTATTTTGGTAAGCTGCATACCATAGCTATATAGGTGATTTTCTAAGGTATCTCATGGCAACGATTTCTCATGCGGAGCTTCCCCACTTTGAACGCTTCAATCAGGTTGCACAGGACGATGCGCTCTTTGACGAGCTTGTGATCAGTAGCTTTGCGGAGCTTCCGCCAGATGAGGTCTTTATGGTGGCGCACAAGATGGTGCGAGACACGCCCTACGGTCCGCGGCCCTTCCACGAGCTCACCTATGTGGTCGAGGGCCATGTAGTTGCCCGGATTGGCGCGCAGGAGGTGCATCTGCTGCCCGACAGTCTCTTGCTCGCTCCGCCCGCATGCCGCCATAAGCTCGTTGCAACCGATCCAGAGGCAATCGTCGTCGTGCTCTGCCTGAGGCCAACACTCTTTGCCTCGGGAGTCTTCGCGGAGTTCCTCTCCCAGGACACTGCGGTCGCACATGCCATGCGAAGCGAGGAGGCTGACGACTACCTGGTGCTTTCCGACACATACGGCCGCATCCTCTACCGATCTTTTCGCACGCTGCTCAAGGAGTACGCCCACGCGGGCAATACGGCCAGCTTCTCCGTAAAGGCACGGGTGCTCCTGCTGCTATCCCAGCTCACCGAGATCGACACCTACAGCTTCTACGGTCTCGACCAGCGCATGATGGAGGTTGTCGCATACCTGCGCGAGCGTTGTGCCACCGTGAGCGTGGCGTCGCTAGCAGCGCACTTTGGCTTTAGCGAGACGTACTTCTCGCAGCTCGTGCACCGGCGTTGTGGCGTGCGGGCACGCGAGCTCATCGTGGCAGCTCGCCTCCGACGTGCCCGAGAGCTGCTGGTCACCACTGACCTTTCCACGCAGGACGTTTCGCTCGCTGTGGGCTATGAGAGCTACAGCCATTTCAATCGCATTTTCAGGAAGGTTTTTCACATCACACCCGCAGCCTACCGCACCTACGCTGCGCGTGAGATAGGACGCTGACACGAGCATCGCGTGCCTCCACCAACCTTTACCCAACGGCTGAAAACCGCCCCGGACGCTAGTCTGGGGCGGAAGGGAGAGAGCAGATGACGTTCGCGATAATGCCTAGCGGCTGAAGCCCTTGAAGAACTCCCAGAGGTAGGCGGCCTCAGGCTTCCAGTTCCAGTGTGCCTGGTCCTTGATGGCCACGAGCTTCATGATCGGATGGCCGTCGGCACCGTTGAGCACGTTCTCCTGGGCACTCTTCTCGCCGAGCATGATGTCGTTGGTCTCGTCGAACTTGATGCCGTACCACTCGTTGGCACTCATGTCCATGTCCTCAGGCACGTCGAGGCCGTTGACCTTCATGTAGGCCTGGAGCAGCGGGAAGATGGGCACGCGCGGGTCGACGCTCTGAATCCTCGTGCCGTCCTCGGCCACGGGGAAGGAGTTCTGGCTGGAGCCGTCCACGGGAATCATGCCAAAGAAGTCGTGGTCACCGCAGAGGTAGGTGAAGGGCACCGTGGGGCCGTCCCAGTTCTTGGCGAGCTCGGCGATCTCCTCCTTGTCGATGCCGGGGCCAGAGACGCCACCCACAGCCGCAAAGGTGTCCGCATACTTGACGCCGTAGAGCTCGGAGGCGGAGGATCCCGCGGAGAGGCCGGTCACGTACACGCGATTCGTGTCGATCTGCGGATACTTTGCAAACATCGCGTCGAGCCAGGTGACGATGCGGTCGTTCTGCAGGCCGTCGCAGCCGAAGAAGTTGGGCTGGGGCTCGTCGGATCCGGACTCGTAGACCACGTCCTGCCACTCGGGGGCCAGCACGATGAGGTCCTCGGTACAGGCAAGCTCGAGCCAGCCACTCGACTCGGCCTGCACGCGGGTATCGTTGAGGTTGCCGTGGAGTGTGACGATGCAGGGCACGCTGCCCTCGGCCGCATCGGCCAAGCGCGTGGGAACGTACTCGAACCAGGTGTACTCGCCCTCGAGGCCATCGACTGCGGCATTGTAGTTCTCCACATAGTCGAACTGCGTGAAGTCGGGGATGGAGTACAGCGGGTAGGGGTCGGTGAAGTCAGCGACGCTTGCCATGTAGAACTCGGTAATCTCGTTGTGCTGACGGTAGTTCTTGGAGAAGACCTGATCCCAAGCGTTGGCAGCGGCGGTCGGCAGATCGGCATCGGAGGCCACAACCACGCGCTTCAGCGGGTCATCGGCGTTCTCGTAGACACCCTCCCCCACCTCGGCGGCACCGTTGGCGGCGATGATCGCGTCCACGGCGGCCTGCGGGGCGTTGCAAAGGTACGCGGGCACGAAAGGCACGCCAGCGGCGTCGGCCTCGGTGCCGCCGTAGGTGAAGACGCCCGCCGCGAAGTACAGCTTGGGGGCGAGGTCGCCGAGCACGAAGTCGGCACCCTCGTCCACGCCGATGACCTTGACGTTGTTGGCCGGGCCTGCCGCAGCGGCAAGCTCCACGAACTTGTCGGCGTCTGCGGCGGTATAGGCCTTGCCGTCTGCAGGGTTCACCACGACGACTGAGCCCACGTAGGTCTCGATGCTCTGCGCAAGACCCAGCTGGCCGACCAGCTCAGCCGCGCCGTCAGCGTCGAGCGCGCCACCAAACACGTAGTACGCCGGGGAGAGCACGTTGGAGAAGTGGTACTCCACGCCGTCCTCCAGCGCGTTGTAGGCAAAGTTGCCGTCAACCTCGAGCAGCTTGTCGAAGGGCTCGTTCGCAGGTGCATCAGCTGCAGGCGCGGCACCACCACCGTTGCCGCCGCATGCCGCAAGCGCGGCCACAGACACAAAGCCCAGTCCCGCCATGAAGCTCCTCCTAGTGATGTTGATGCGTCCTGCCATGATACTCCCCCTCTTCCCGTGTGTTTGCACGTATCCTTACCATCAAATATAGATGGTACTTAACGGCTAATCTATATCGTTATCTATGGCATTCACTATTAATTTGTGCCAAGTTAGCCGAACTTCATTCCGCTGTCTTTAAGCCTATCGCGAAAGACATTCAATTGATGTTGCAATATAGGCCCGCCGTTGCAGAAACCTGCAACGGCGGGAGTCAATGTGCCTCGAAGGATGTATTGCCTCTAGGCGCGCCCAGCAACCAAGAGCCGACGAATCACAATCTTGAAGAAGGCTTTCATGGAAAATGACCCAACGCCCGAGAAGCCATGCGCCGAGAGTCTGATTACCCGATCGAACAGCAGGCAGGCAGGCCCATCGTAGCAGAGTGTCACAAGGCAGAGCTTTACCCCACGGCTTCGCAGCCCTTCGAGCATCTCACGGTTATCCTCGATATAGCGCCCGTAATTGGTGAGGACGACAGCAAATGCTCCGTCAGGCAACTCCTCCGCGATTTGATGACGCTTTGCCTCGGTTTCGCCGACATGTACGAGATGTCCCGCAGCGAGGAAGGCAACCTGCGCATCGCGTGCAATCATCAAAGGCTGGTCAGTGCCAAAGAATGCGGTTTCGTGGGTCATCACCTGGCCAATGAGCCAATCGACCGTCTCGTTGTCTACGGTCTTCTTAAGGTCCTGCAGCGCCGCGCACACGCCGTCAAGGTAGAGTCCGATGAAGTCATCGACATCGGTTTTGAGTGCCGCCAGCTCGTCTGGAGTAATGCGCAGCGTAACAGAGGGATCCTGCTTGACGAGCCTGCGTACCACGGCCAAAAACTCATCGTAGCTATCAAACCCAAATCGCCTTACCACGCGCGATACCGTCGACTTCGAGACATAGGTCGCACGCGCCACCTCGGAAAGCGAAAGACTATCGAGCTCACGCAGATGCGCAAGCAGGTACGAGACCACTTCATAGCGGGTGTCATGCTCGATCTCGGTATCGTGGTAGGCAATCATGTCATTCAGTGACTTCATGACGATATCCTCGATTGCGGTCGCTCAGTCTGACACCGCATTCTAGCAGCGCATAATGCGAATGCTACAACTGCGATAGCCTTAAGGCCCCTACGGCTCGGTAGACCTGACACCAAACAACAGCGTTGCAGGTTCATGCAACGGGTGCGATTAAAGGCAACGCGTCAACGCCAGATAGTGTCGTACCGTAATAAGAGGTCGGTTTTGATCGGCAAGAAGGAGAATCCCAAGATGCCAGCATTTCCCAAAAGCTTTCTGTGGGGCGCCGCGACGAGCGCGTTCCAGTATGAGGGTGCACAGCGCGAGAGCGGCAAGGGCTGGAACACGGCAGACGAGCGTTGCCGATTGCGCGCAGCCAACCAAGCTGACGCAAGCGTAGCGGCCGACGGCTACCATCACCTCGAGGAGGACGTTGCCCTCATGCGCGAGCTGGGCTTGACGTCGTATCGCTTCTCCATCTGTTGGAGCCGCGTCATCCCTGATGGCGATGGTCCCGTAAACGAAGAGGGCGTGGCCTACTACCGGCGTTTGCTCGAACTGCTGGACGAGGCGGACATCGAGCCCGTGGTCACGCTCCTGCACTTTGACATCCCCTGGGCACTGGTGGAGCGCTACGAGGGTTTCGTGGACCGCCAGGCCGTGGATGCCTTCGAACGTTACTGCCGCGTGTGCTTCGAGCGCTTTGGTCACCTTGTTAACTGGTGGATCACCATCAACGAGCAGAGCGTGATGTGCTTTGCCACGTCTATGCTGGGGCTTTCGGATGATGACCCTGAGCTTGCGCGCAAGGCCGTTCAAGCCAACTATCACATGTACCTCGCCAACGCACGTGCCGTGATCGCCTGCCACGAGATGTGCCCCGATGCCAAGATCGGCCCTGACGTGTCGTATCCCACGCTCTACCCCATGACCTGCGCCCCGGAGGACGTGCGAGCCGCCTACGACATCGAGGAGGAGGTTGCCTACGCTCCCATGGAGACCTACGTCTACGGCACCTTCCCAAAGTGGCTGCTCAACAAGTGGGATTCAGCAGATACCATGCCCGTGCAAGAGCTTGGCGATAACGAGATACTCAAGACTGGTACCTGCGATTTCTTGGGAGTGAACTGGTATCAGACCAACGTGGTAAGCGTTGCGGGGTCAGGGAGCGTTCTCAACATGGGCACGGCGATGGGTGCCCGCAACCCCTACCTCGAGTACACCGAGTGGGGCTGGAGCTATGACCCCAGCGGCCTGCACATCGCGCTCCACGAGTGCTGGGCACGCTTCCGCAAGCCCATCATGATCTGCGAAAACGGCTGGAGCGAGCGCGAGGAGATAAGCGAGGATGGTCAGGTGCACGACCCCAAGCGCGTCGATTACCTGCGTGACCACGTGCGCGAGATGGCACTCGCCCTTGAGGACGGCATCGACCTCGTGGGCTACCAGCACTGGAGCTTTGTGGACCTGCTCTCCAGCTCGGACGGCTTCAACAAGCGCTATGGCCTCGTGTTCGTCGACCGTACGGACTTCGACGAGAAGGAGTGCCGCCGCGTGCCCAAAGACAGCTTCTACGCGTACCGCGACATCATTGCCAAGGCGCAGGATTCATAGCTCTCGTGGAAGATACTCCACAGCCACTTCTGGATCAAACTGTCGCGCAAGCCCCGACTGCGTAAAGGCTCGGGCAAGAATGCTCCCGCCCATAGCGCAGTCATTAAGTATCATGACCTTGGATACTCGAGAGCGTCGGAAGGAACACCCATGAGCCTCTCACTTGCTCCCATCTTTGCCAACGGAATGGTCCTGCAGCGTGAGTTGCCTGTGAGCGTGTGGGGTACTGCTGAACCTAACGCCTCTGTTGAAGTACGCATTCAGGGACAGGCTGCCTCCTGCGCGGCCAAAACGGATGGCAACTGGCGCTGCGAGCTTGCGCCGCTTATCGCTTCCGATGCCGAGACGCTCGAGGTAGTCTCCGGAGACGACCACACCACCCTCGCCGACGTGGCCGTGGGCGAGGTCTTCATCGCGGGCGGCCAGTCCAACATGGAGTTCTGGATGCGCTACGACAAGGAGGCCGAGGAGTACCGTCCCACCTGCGCCAACCCGCGCATCCGCTTCTACGACCAGCCCAAGTGCTCCTATCCGGGACAGACGGAGGACTTTGACTACTCCAAGGTGGGCATTTGGCGCAAGGCTACCCCCGAGGACCTGGACTACTTCTCGGCCGTGGGCTACTACATGGCGCGCGGCCTCGAGATGGTTCTCGACGTGCCCGTGGGCATCGTGGGGTGCAACTACGGCGGCACCACCTCCGCTGCCTGGATGACGCCCGAGCACGCGCGCGCCGTGCAGCCCGAGCTTGCGGCAGCCTTCGACGCGAAGCTCCAGGGGCTCCCCTACGAGGAGCTTCTTGCAAACGGGCGCGTCAATGCCGCCAAGAACGACAAGGGCTACGCCACCTGGCCCGCATGGAACGAGTTCTTCCTGCCGAGGACGCCGACCGAAGACGAAGTCAAGGCCTTCATGGCAGCCGAGACGGAGAGGGCCTCCGGCCCTGCGGACGTGGGCGGGCTCGAGATCGGTGACGCGCAGGCTGGCACCGAAGGCAAACCACAGGTCCACCCCGGCATGATGACCCCCACCAAGGAGGCACCGGGTGCGCTCTACATGTACATGGTGCTGCCCATAGCAGGGTTTACTGCGCGTGGCGTGCTGTGGTACCAGGGCGAGAGCGACGACGAGATCGACGGAACCCAGTGGCGCCACGAGGAGGCCCTGCGCACCGTCATCGCGGACTGGCGCGAGGCCTGGCAACGTCCTGACCTGCCCTTCCTGGTGGTCCAAATTCCGGGCTTCGGTGACTGGATGGGGCTCGGTCCGAATGACTACGTGACCATCCGCGCCTGCCAGCAGAAGGTGGCTGACGAGGACGAGCACGTGTGGCTCTGCTCGGCCAGCGACATGGGCGACAAGCACGACATCC
>CAMYZR010000054.1 GCA_947303905.1 uncultured Atopobiaceae bacterium | reverse complement strand
GAGGTCAGACTTGGCTTCGCTTGCCGCTACCCTTGTGGGGCAAAGCAGGTTGCGCAGGCCCGCTCGAAGTGCTCGCAGAAGCGTGCGCGGGCAAGCTGGGACTCGGGAAGATCTGGCTCCATCATGTCAAAGGCGTGGTAGAGACCTTCGTAGACGTCCACCTCGGCAGGCACGCCTGCCGAACGGAGCGCCTCCACATACGCCAGCGTCTCCGCGTAGAAGGGCTCGCCCGTGCACACAAAGGTGTATGCCGGCGGAAGACCCGCGAGATCGGTCGCCCGAGCGGCAGCCGCATAGGGTGACGCCTGCGGTGACCGCGCGTCTTTGCGCAAGTACAGCCACCAAGCCTGGTGGTTGCGCCGCGTGTTCCAGATCTTGTTGTGGTTGTCTGCGGAGGTGGCGGTGTCCAGGTTGTCGATCATGGGATAGAGCGGCATCTGGTACGCCACGGCAACCTCACCACGGTCGCGTGCCAACAGGCAGAGAGCGGCCGTCAGGCCTCCGCCAGCGCTCTCCCCTCCCACCATGAGCTGCGCGGGATTGACGCCCAGCTCCACCGCGTGGTCACGGATCCAGAGCAGCGCGGCATAGCAGTCGTCGAGAGCGGCCGGATACGGCGCACGCCACGAAAGCCGGTACCCGGGCGAGACCACCACTGCTCCGTAGCGCTCGACGAGGTCCACCGCCCGCGACATGAAGACCATCTCCTTCATGCCCGTGGCATACCCGCCCCCGTGGATCCACAGCACGCCTGGCGCATCGGCCCGAGGCTTGATCGGCTTCAGCACAAGTGCGGGCATGCGGCGTCTACCTGCGGCAATGCGTACGCGCTCGGAGCGCAGGTCCAACCCTCGCGCTGAAAGACGAACGTGCATAGCCGCTCCTGTCAGCTCGCTTCGGCACCCGATCGCCGAGATGCCGCCCTACTCCCAGTGGATGCGGCCCTCGTCAAAGCGCGAGGGACCCTGCGCCACGACGGGCTTGTCAGGATGCCCCACGGCAACCAGGGCAAAGGTCTCGAGACCGTCGGGCAGTGCCAGTGCCTCGCCCGTTGCCCGCACGCGATCCTCCTCGGGATAGATGCCCATCCATACGGCACCAAGGCCCAGCTCCGTGACCTCGAGCAGCGCGTTCTCCACGCAGGCACCCATGTCCTGCGCCACCATGGAGGGCCAGCGCACGTCCCTGCGCTGGCAGAAGGCCAGCACCAATGGGGCTCGCAGACACGGCTTTGCGTAGGGGCTGCAGGCCGCCAGCGTCTCTCGCCGCCCGGCATCGCGCACCACGTAGAACTCCCAGGGCTGCTGGTTGCCCGCTGACGGCGCCGCCATGGCCGCACGAAGGATGGCGCGCACCTCCTCGTCGGTCACCGGCTCGTCCGTGTACTGACGCACGCTTGCACGCTGCTCAATCGCATTCATCGTGCCTCCCCTTAGACCCACGGAGGCCTACGCGCGTTGAGGCCTCTGGCGTTCGAACTCTACGGAACCTAGTTTAGCCGTCGAGACTCGTCTGCCGCCCTGAGCGCCTTCGCACTGCGTGCGTTCTTGAGGGCGTTGACCACGGCCGCAAGGATCCAGGGACCAAAGACCCACAGCAGGCAGAGCAGGACTGCCCAACCAATGCCCCAGCCCAGGACAATTGCCAGCACCATCAGGACAAGGCCGACCAGCCCCCAGCCCTTGGCCTCGCGCACGATGGCACGGACGAGGCCGCTGTCGGTGATTCCTCCGGTCATCTGCCCGATGGCCTGCAGGGGCATGTTGTAGACGAACTCGACATTGATGTTAGGCGCGCCCGACTTGAACGCCTCACGCTCCGCCACCCCCAACCCCGCACTGATGGCCATGAGCATCGGGCTTCTGCTATGCGTGAGGTCTCGGAAGGTCATACGCTTGTCGATGGTCACCTCGGAATCGGGCAGCGGACGCCCGAGCAGCGCGGCAAACTGCTCGTCGCTCACGCGGCCACCGGTCACCCGACCAGTCTCGTAAGGTGCGATGTCGAGGCCCTGGTAGGGATTCGGAGCATCGGTGCCCCCCAAGGCGACCGTCCCAACAAGGCGCACGTCCTCGCTGCTTGCCGCCACGCGCAGCTCGTAGGTACCGCCCTCGACCTCCCAAGCATCGGTTGCCACGTTCCAGTATCGGAAGGCAGTCTCGCCAAGGGTGAAGGTCAGGTCGCGCGACTCGCCCGGCCGTAGCATCACCTTTGCGAAGGCCTTGAGCTCCTGCTCGGGACGGAACGCCTGATGCTCGGGCTTTGCCACGTACAGCTGGACGACCTCGGCACCTGCTACCTCACCGGTGTTAGTCAGCGTGACGGTGAGCTTGGTACCCGTGCCCCGCGCCGGATCGCCTGGGCGAACGCGCAGGTTGGCGTACGCGAAGGTGGTGTAGGAGAGGCCGAAGCCAAAGGGGAAGGCCGGCATCACGCCCGCCGTCTGGCAGTAGCGATAGCCCACATAGAGGCCCTCACGGTACTCGGCGGTCTTCTCGTAGCTGGGGAAGTTGCCCGCTGTGGGGTTGTCCGAAAGGTGCTGGTACCAGGTCTCGGCGGTCTTGCCTGAGGGGTTGACGCGGCCCATGAGCACGTCGAGCATCGCTGCCGCACCAGCCTGCCCGCCCAGGGCAAGATGCACCAGAGCACGGGCGTCAGTCGCCCATTCAGTCTCGACGGATGCGCCCGCAGAGAGCAGGACGACCGTGTTCGGACTGACCGCGGCCACTGCCTTGAGCAGCGCGACCTGCGCGTCGGAGATGCGCATGTCCAGGCGGTCAAAGCCCTCGGACTCAGCCGATTCGGGCAAACCCAGGCATACGAGGGCAACATCGGCTTGCTGGGCGAGGGCCACGGCCTCCCGCCTTAGCTCGGCATTCTCACGGCCATCCCGCTCGAACCCACGCGCAACGCCCACGACCTGCAGGTCTTCCTGCCCAATGAGCTCGGCAAGCGTATCGAGCCGGGTGCAGTTGACGAGCGACGAGCCCGCCCCCTGGTAGCGCGGCGTGACCGCAAAGTCACCCAGCACGGCCACCTTGGCTCCTTGCGCCAGCGGCAGCAGCGGACGGTTGCCAGCAACCGGTCCGCGCGCCTCGGCCCTCTCGTTCTTGAGCAGCACAATCGATTGCGCGGCAATCTCACGCGCCAGCAGGTGATGCGCCTCCCGGTCGAACGCGCGGCCTGCAGCGGCCTCAACCGCAGCGCGCGTACGCATCACCAGGTGCAGCGCCTCCTCGACACGGGCATCCAGCGTGACCTCCGAGATGCGACCATCACGCACGGCTGCAGCCAAGGTGCGGGCTTCGCCAAAGCCAGGTGCGGGCATCTCAAAGTCGGAGCCCGCAGCGACGCCTGCCACGTGGTCGTTGCTGCCACCCCAATCGGTCACCACTGCGCCGCCAAAGCCCCAGCCGTCGCGCAGAATCTCCTTCAGCAGGTGCCCAGACTCGTTGGCGTAGGTGCCATTGACCATGTTGTAGCTCGTCATGATGCACCAGGGGTCACTCTCGCGCACCACGGTCTCGAAGCCCGTCAGGTAGATCTCGCGCAGGGTCCGCTCGTCCAGAACGGAGTCAGATGCCTGCCGGCGCGTCTCCTGGCTGTTGACGGCAAAGTGCTTGGGGCATGCCGCCACGCCCTGACCCTGAATCCCGCGCACGTAGGCGGCTGCCATCTTGCCGGTCAGGAGCGGGTCCTCGGAGAAGTACTCGAAGTTACGGCCGGTCAGCGGGCTGCGCTTGATGTTGAGAGCCGGGCCCAGCACGCAGCCCACGCCCTGGCAGACCGCCTCCTCGCCCAGGGCCGCACCGAGGCGCTCGCCGAGCGCGGGATCCCAGCTCTGTGCGACGGTTGCGGCCGTGGGGAAGCAGGTCGCTGGCAGCGAGCCCCCTATTCCCAAGTGGTTGCCCATGGTGGGGTCCTGATGGCGCATGCCGTGTGGACCGTCGGAAAACTGCAGCTCAGGTATGCCAAGGCTCGGGATGGCAAAGGTTCCGAAGGCACTGGCACCCTGCAGCAAGGCGCACTTCTCCTCAAGGGTGAGCTGGGCGATGATGTCCTCGTATGCCATGGACGGTCCCTCCGACCGTTGTTTTGCTACCCTGAGACTACGCCAGGAGCGGGCCCGTAGGGGCCACGTGTCAGAATCGATTGGCCTGGCGTCAAGTTTTGCGAAGGGTTCTGCGCAGTTTGGCAGCGGCGCCCTTCATGGAGGCTCACATGATCTTCTCGCTCGATCAGGCCGTGACCGACCAGCTGCCAACCCTCTGTGTGGGCCTGGTGGTGGCATGCGGCATCGACAACACCTGCGCTCGACCTGAAGTCGACGCCCTATTGGACAATGCCGTCCGTGCTGCGGAAACCCGGCTCGCTGGCATCAATGCAAGCGAAGACCCCCGCGTGCAGCCATACCGCGCAGCGTTCTCGGCACTGGGCATGAGCCCGAGCCGCTACCCCTCGTCCAACATCGCGCTCCTGCGCCGCATCGCCAAAGGCAAGGGGCTCTGGCGCGTGAATCCACTGGTGGATCTTGGGAACGCCATCTCAATCAGCTATGGGCTGCCTCTGGGTGCGCATGCCATGGACCTTTCCTGCGAGACGTTGGAGCTGCGCTTCTCGCGCGCGGATGACGTCTTTGTCGAGCTGAGCCGCACCGATGCCGATCCCACACTCTCCCCTGGGGAGTTGGTCTATGCGGTGGGCAACCACGTCCAGACGCGTCGTTGGACATGGCGGCAAAGCGAGCACGGAAAGGTCACGCCCGAAACGCGCGAGGTGGTCTTTCCCATCGACGGGTTCACCGACGCCAACGCCAATCAGGTCAGAGCTGCCTGTGAGGAGCTCGCCGAGCTGCTAAGCAGGTTCTTTGGTGCAACGACCGCCACATATCTCATCGACGCCCACCATCCACAGGCATGACAGTCCATCACATCGCAATGGAAGAGCCAATCATCAACGAAGGACCGACTATGACCAACACCGAGATTCTCGACATCGCGCTGGCCCAGTCAGCCAACAACTGCTGTTGTGCGCCGGGGGACTTCTTCTCGACGGAGAACGTCGTGCGCGCGAGCTCGGCACGAGAGGTCCTGCCCGCATACTTCGAGCTGCCGGTAGTCTGCGACCTGGTGTCCTACGGCAGCAATGTGGTCGCCTGTTGCGAGGAAGAGCTGGTGGCGCCGATTACCGCATGGCTTGGCACGCTCGATGCCGTGCACGACGCCTTCGAGACGCCAGAGCTCTATCGACTCAACGAACTGCTGGCTCCGTTGAGCGCACGCGTGCAGTTTCAGGCGGAGTACTTTCTGCCGGATGTGGATGCCCTGCTGGCGGCAGAGCGCTCCTGTCCCTTTGAGATGCGCGTTCTTGGCCCGGACGACTTCCGCGACCTCTATGTGCCCGCCTGGTCCAACGCGCTCTGCGACAAGCGCCCGCAGCTCGACGTGCTTGGGGTTGGCGCCTACGACGGAGAGACGCTTGTGGGCCTGGCCGGTTGCTCGGCCGACTGCGCGCAGATGTGGCAGATCGGTATCGACGTGCTGCCCGACTACCGCAGGCAGGGCATTGCCGCAGCGCTCACCAACCGCATCGCTCGCGAGACCTTCGAGCGCGACAAGGTCCCCTTCTACTGCGCCGCCTGGAGCAACGTACGGTCGGTTCGCAATGCGCTTGCCAGCGGCTTCAAGCCCGCCTGGGTCGAGGTGACTGCGCGACCGATCGCCTGAGAGCGAGATCGCCTTGTGACAGGTCCGACCATCGGCCCGACCAGTATCTAACCTGCTCCTTGCTCCGCTACCCCATCACGACGCAGCGCAGGACAAAGGCCTTGGCAAAACGGCCATAGGGTTGTACGAGCATGAGGTCATATCCATGCAGGTCAGCAATCCGTTTGCAGATGGAGAGGCCTAGGCCGCTGCCTCCGGCGGACGAGCGCGCCGCGTCGCCACGGGTGAAGGGCTGGAAGAGGTCAGACGGGTCGTCGGCAATGGGAGCTCCCGTATCGGCCACGATCGCGTACGCCACGCCCGCCTCGCGCACCAGTAGGAGCGCGATCTCGGTCCCCGCCCGATTGTGGCGGACGGCGTTTACCAGCAGGTTTGCCACCACGCGCCCCAACTGCACGTCATCGGCAAAGACCTGGCACGGATCTTCGGGCACCTCCACCGAGAAGTGCATCCCCGCCGCCTCGATGTCCTCGTAGGCAACCGCGGCCTCGCGCAACAGCAGCTGAGGCAAGTCGAGGGGCTTGCGGTCGAGCGTGTAGGCGCCACTCCCCAGCTTGGTGTACTCGAACACCGACGACACCAGGCCGCTCAGCTTGTCGGTCTTGTCGCAAATCGATTGCAGGTACTCAGCGCGCTGCCCGTCGTCACGTACCACGCCATCGGCGATGGCGTGCGCCATGCCCGAGATGGCCATGAGGGGCGTGCGCAGGTCGTGGGCTATGTCGGTCATGAACTGGCTGCGCTGCTGGTCGATCTGTGCAAGCTCGCGCTCGCGACGCTCCTGGAGGGCACGCACGCGGCGCACCACCATGCGTGCATACGTCAGCGCCCCATACAGGGGCGGAAGCACGAGCAGGGCGAGCATCAACAGCGAAAGCAGCACCAGAAGCGAACCCCGGGCCAACCCGAGGGCCTGGAGGTAGTTTCCCTGCACGATGGAGCTGACGAGCAGGCCAAACCAGCGGAGAAGCGCGCCGAGCGAGTTTGCGTCCTGCGGCATCGAAGCGCTGAGGCCCTTCGCCATCCCGCGCAACAGCGGAAGCAGACATCGCCCCTCGAACCACACCGCCAGCGATTCGACCAGCATGACCGCCATCATCACCAGCACGAAGCGCACGACCAGATAAAAGATCAGCTCGTTGGTTCCCTCGGGGGTTGAGAGGTCCATCACCACCTGCTTTTGCCCGGCGGAGGCACGGGTGCGGTTCCGAATGCCCATGCGAATCACTTCTCCAGCCGGTATCCGAGGCCCCTGATGGTCTTGATGTAGGCCTGCGGGTCGTCGCCGAGCTTGGAGCGTAGCTTGCTCATGCAGACCATCACACTGTTCTCGGCGGCCACGTACTCGTCGCCCCAACCGCACTCATAGAGCTGCTGCTTGGTGAAGACGCGCCCAGGATGCTCCATGAGCAGCGTCATGATGCGCAGCTCCACCGGCGTCAGGTCGATGGGAACGCCCCCGCGGGTGAGTGCACAGGCATCTTGGTCCAGTTCGAGGTCGCGAACACGCAACGTGGCGGAAGGCTGCGAATCCGCCTGCTGGCGGGCCATGAGGCCCTTGGCACGACGCAGGGTCGCACCCACGCGCGCCACCGCCTCGAGCGGGTTGAAGGGCTTGACCAGGTAGTCGTCCGCACCGAGATTGAGGCCCAAGATCTTGTCGGGATCCTGGCCCTTGGCGGAGATCACGATGACCGGTACGTCGCTCGTCTCGCGTATGCGCTTGAGCACGTTGTAGCCATCGAGCACGGGCATCATGATGTCGAGCAGGCAGAGGTCGATGTGGCCAGCTCGCAGTATCTCGAGGGCGCTGCCACCATCTGCGGCCTCGACCACCTCGTACCCGGCGTTTTCCAGGTACAGCACGAGGACGCTGCGAATGTCCGGCTCGTCGTCGGCAACTAGGATCCTATCTGCCACCGTTCCTCCCCTCTTCCTGCCCGTGGCACGCAAGCCATCCGGGTTGGAGCCCGGATGGCCTTGTGCA
>CAMYZR010000053.1 GCA_947303905.1 uncultured Atopobiaceae bacterium | reverse complement strand
GGTCACCGACAACGGCGACGGCACCCTGTCCACCGCTGTCACCTACAGCCCCGAGGACGCCACCATCACCAACACCTACGAGGCGACCGGCGAGGCCACTCTCGAGGCCAATAAGGTGCTCACGGGCCGCGAGTGGCAGGATGGCGAGAGCTTCACCTTCACGCTCATCGGTCCCGACGGCAAGACGATCGAGGAGAAGTCTGTAACCGAGAACGGTCCTGTGACCTTCGCCGCGATCGAGTACGACGAGTCCGACGCTGGTAAGACCTATGAGTACACCATCAGCGAGACCGGCACCCTGCCTGGCGGCGTGACCAAGACCGCTGACATCACCGCCACCGTCAAGGTCACCGACAACGGCGACGGTACCCTGGCCACCGAGGTCACCTACGACCCCGAGGATGCCACCATCACCAACACCTACACGGCAGAGCCCGTGAAGGCCAAGATTGACGTCACCAAGAACATCGATGGCTTCATCCCTGGCGAGGATAAGTACGGCAACGTTGTTGACCGCACCTTCAACATCACGATGAAGGGCCCGAAGATCGACGGCCAGCTGGAGACCAGCATCACCACCGATGGTGGTACGGGCACGGCTTCGTTCGACGAGATCGAGTACACCTTCGACGACATGAAGGACGACGAGGGCAACCGCGTCACGAAGAAGGAGTTCACCTACGAGGTGACGGAGACCGCTGGTTCTGACGCAGGCTTCGAATATGACAAGAACACCTACACGGTTATCGTCACCGTCGAGGACGACCTTGAGGGCCACCTTGTCGTCACCGACATCACCAAGCTCGGCGAGAAGACCAACGTCGACATCACGAACGTCTTCAAGCAGACTGGTGTCGAGGTTGTCCTGACCGCTCACAAGGAGATTGACGACCAGTCCCTGAGCGCACAGGATGCCACCTTCACCTTCGACCTCAAGGATTCGAACGGTGAGACCCTCCAGACCAAGGAGATCACCACCACCGACCTCAAGGGCAGCGTCGACTTTGACGCCCTGGAGTTCACCGAGGCTGGCACCTACAACTACACCATCGTTGAGAACGGCACCGCTCCTGACGGCTGGACGTACGACACCGTCGAGCGTAAGGTCACCATCGTGGTCAACGACAACTTCGAGACCGCAGTCCTCGAGGAGGAGACCACGATCAATGGCAACAGCACGACCGAGGTAACGTTCACCAACATCTACAAGGCCGAGGCAACCGAGGCGACCCTCGAGGTCACCAAGGAGGTCGAGGACAAGTCCGGCAGCGCTGACGACGTCACCTTCGAGTTCACGCTGGCCAAGGTCGGCGACGCCCCGATGCCCGAGACCGTTACCGCCACCGCAAAGGCTGGCGAGACGGCAACGTTCGGCCCGATCACCTACGAGACGGTTGGCGAGTTCAACTACACGATCACCGAGACCAAGGGTGGCAACACCTCCGCTGGCTGGACCAACGACACGACCACCTATCCCGTCAAGGTCACCGTGGTCGACGATAGCGCCCACCTGGTCGCAAGCGTTGTCTACGGCGAGAGCGACACCGAGCTGTCCGTCACCAACATCTATGACCCGAAGGATGCGGTTGCCAAGCCGCAGGCCCGCAAGGTTGTCGACGACCAGTCCGACAGCGCTCCCGACGAGGAGTTCACGTTCAACCTGCTCGACAGCGAGGGCAGCGTCGTTGAGACCAAGACCATCAAGAACGGTGGCCTGGTGAAGTTCAGCGAGCTCACCTTCGACAAGGTTGGCACCTACAACTACACGATTCAGGAGGTCGCTGGCAGCACCAAGGGCTTCACCTACGACACCGCTCCTCACGCTGTGACCATCACCGTGACCGACCCGGGCACCGGCCAGCTTGAGGCAAGCATCGAGTACGCTGACGCTACCGACGGCGAGCTTGTGATCACCAACCCGTACTGCGCCGAGCCCACCTCCATCGTGGTCGAGGTCAACAAGCAGATCGAGGGCGCGACCCCCGAGAAGGACGCCACCTTCACCTTCAACCTGAGCGGCGAGGGCCAGGACATGACCACCTCCGTCAAGGGTGCAGGCACCGCAAGCTTCGACGAGATCAAGTACACCAAGGCTGGCACCTACTACTACACGGTGACCGAGCTTGACGGCGGCAACGACTCCTACATCTACGACGACACCGTCTTCACCGTGAAGGTTGACGTCGTGGACGAGGACGGCACGCTCGTGGCGACGCCGACCTACACCGCCGGCAACGAGGATGCTGACGAGATTACCTTCGTCAACACCTTCCGTCCCGAGGTTGGCCTCAAGGTCACCAAGGAAGTCACCTCCAAGCCCGCCAACGGCAAGTATTACAAGGAGGGTGAGACGGTCACCTACGAGATCGTCGTTACCAACACCGGCAAGATCGCTCTGACCGACGTCAAGGTCGACGACGAGCTCACGGGCGACCACTGGATCGTCGACACGCTCGCCGCTGGCGCCTCCGAGACCTTCACCACCTCCTACAAGGTGACGAAGGCGGACGTCAAGGCCGGCAGCGTCCTCAATGTGGTCACCGCCGAGGCCGACAACCCGGTCGATCCCGACAAGCCGCTGAAGGACAAGGACGACAAGAAGGTCCCGACTGGCGACGAGAAGAATCCGCCTCACAAGAAGATCGTCCCGCAGACTGGCGATGAGACCCCGGTTGACGCGATGGCAATCATGACGGTCTTCGGTGCGGCAGCACTGACCGCCGGTACGGTCCTGCAGCGTCGTAAGCGCAAGTAGTTCTTGTGACAGAAAGTGACTAGAGAGGCGCCCCGGATACCCGGGGCGCCTTTTTGCAGGTCAGGTATGCATTATGCGATTCGACCATTGGCGGGCGCATTTGTACGGCTTGCTGCGCTAATTGCGTGCCATATCGGCTTTCAGTATCGACGCTTCACAAATCTGGCTACAATAGTTCCATCTGTATCTCGGTACACCACTGTCGCAGATGAGACGAAACACGAAAGGGACCAGATCCATGCTCAGATCGGATTATTCAACCTGGCGCTGCGGTGCGTACGAGCTCTCGCTCTCCCGACCGCGGATCATGGGCATTCTCAACGTGACGCCGGACTCCTTCTCTGATGGCGGCGAGAACCTCGACGTGGATGCGGCCATCGCTCGTGGCCTGCAGATGCTCGACGAGGGCGCCGACATCATCGACGTGGGCGGTGAGTCCACTCGTCCAGGCCATACGCCAGTTGATCCCGATGACGAGGCTGAGCGCATCATTCCCGTGGTGAGGGCCCTAGCCAAGGCTGGCGCCGTGGTGAGCGTTGACACGCGTCACGCCGAGGTGGCGAGCATCTGTCTCGAGCTGGGGGCGTCCATCGTCAATGACGTCAGCGGCTTCACCGACCCCAACATGGTACGCGTGGTCTCCGAGACCGAGTGTGGCTGCGTCATCATGTGCGACAACGAGTTCCGTGGCAACGAGAGCCGCAAGTCCGTGGTGCTCGAGTCCTACAACCCGCGCCGTCGTGCGCCAGAGCCTCGCCAGCTGCCTGCGACGCGCAACCGCTTCACCCTGCCCGAGGAGGCACCCATCATGCGCTCCATCATGGGTTTCTTGGGCGACCAGGCGCGCACGTTGCAGCGCGCGGGCGTTGCGCACGACAGAATCTGCATCGATCCGGGTCCTGGGTTCAACAAGACCAACGACGAGGATGTGGTCATTCAGCGCGCCATGCGCAAGCTTGACTCCATGGGCTACGTGCTCATGCAGGCTGTCTCACGCAAGCGTTTTGTGGGTGCAATCACTGGCGAGAAGGACGTTCTTGACCGCGATGCAGCGACGGCAGGATTGGCCATTGCGGCCATCGAGGCTGGCGCTCGCGTGTTGCGCGTGCACAACGTCGCCGCCGCTGCAGATACCATCAACGCCTACTGGGCCGTCGCCAAGAAGGACCCGCGGCAGGGCTTTATCGCGCTGGGATCCAACGTGGGCGACCGCATGGGTTACCTGAGCCGAGCCTGCAAGCTGATCAACGAGATTCCGCTGACCTGCGTGGTCAACGTGAGCCATGCCTACGAGACCGAGCCTGCATACGGCATTGCGACCCCGGTAGCCGATGCCGTGGCCGAGATTCGAACCGAGCTGCATCCGCTGGTGCTCATGGACAAGCTGCTCGAGGTTGAGGACAAGCTCGACCGCGTACGCAAGCCTGGTGAGGAGGGCCATGGCCCGCGCACCATCGACTGCGACCTCATTTGGGTCGAGGACGAGCGCCACGCTGGTCCCAAGCTCACGCTTCCGCATCCGCGCCTCGGCGAGCGCGACTTTGTGCTGCTGCCGATGGAGGACCTCATGCACGACCCGGTGCGCTTCTTCTCGCATGGCGGCGTTGACGTGCTGCCGGTCGAGCAGCGCGTTGGTCGTGTTACCGCAGAGCTGGGGGTCCTGGAGAGGGAGTAAGGTCTGCCGGGGACGTCATCGTCGAGGAGACGGTGCGTCCGCAGGTGCCGATGGGTGCCTTTCATGCGCTGGGATATGTGTGCGCGATGGGCGTGGCAGAAGGGCTGCGCGATGCTGGCATCAGCTTCGCTGGCGTAGGCTGGCCGCAGGACGTGGTCGACGCGCGCACCTTCAGGCAGATTGCCACTCTGAAGATGCATGCTGGCTACGACAAGGGCATGTTTGGTACGTGCACCGTGGTCGCTGGTCAGCAGATTGGCCTTCTGCGCGATTTTGCGGATGACGAGCTGGCTGCTGCTATCGAGGCTGGTGTGCAGGCACGCGTTGCGACGTGGGAGCAGGCCATCGCAGCTGGTGGGGGAGTGGCTGGACCCTTGGCGCCGGTGCTTTCCGAGTACTTTGACCTCGTTCCGCTGCTGGGACATCCCGCGAAGGCGGTATATCCCAACGGCAACGTGATGGCTGAGGGCACGTTTGCCGGCGTGGACATCTGGGGACGCGCGACGATCGTCACTGCGGATGGCCACGAAGTGGAATTCTCACCCGAGCAGGCGTCCGTAAGGCCCGCGTAGGCCCAGGGCGCAAGCCGATATGCATAAACCTTGGGAGCCGAATGCTAACTTGCGCAAATTTGCGTAAATTAGGCGTCTAGTGAGCGCGGCGAAAGTACCCGGAACTCACTAGAGCCCTAACTTGCACAAATCCGCGCAAGTTGCCGATTTGGCACAGCTCGGATTGCATAAACATGCATCTGTGGTGCTCGCCGAGCAGTTGGTTGCGCCGGTACAGCCGCGTCACGCCCTACTGCATCCGTGCGTTGTGCTTCTCCACCGCGTGGGCCCAGATCTGATAGATGCCGCGTATGGTGATGTCGGCATCAAGCGCATCAAAGATGTCGGTTGCCTCGGCGATGGTCTCGGAGTAGCCGCCAGTGCCAACCACCGTGGCCCTCGGGATGTTCTCGCCCTCTGCTGCGAGCTCTTTCTGGATGCGCTCGACAAGTCCCTCGATCTGCGTAGCGGCACCGATGACGATGCCCGACTGCACGGCCGTCTCCGTGGAGTCACCCAGGGCGTGGGGAGGCATGACCAAAGGCACGCTCGAGAGCTTTGCTGCACGCGAGAACAGCGAGTTGGCGGACAGTAAGAGCCCCGGCATGATGGCGCCACCGCGGAAGGCACCCGTGTGGTCGACGACGTCGATGTTGGTTGCGGTGCCAAAGTCGACAATGATGACCGGTGCACCGTAGGTGGTGATGCCAGCCAGCGCGTTGGCGATGCGGTCGACACCCACCTGACGTGGGTCGGGCATGTTGATGGCGATGCCGCAGTCGCGCGTCGCGTCAATCATCAGGGGGTCGATGTCCAGGCCCATGCGGACCATGCGCTGCCAAGATTGGGCGAGTATAGGCACCACGCTGGCGATGGCCGCATAGGTGACCGAGCTCAGGCTGAGGTCGTACATCTGGAAGTAGCCGTACAGGCGCTCGTGCAGCTGGTCGGCCGTGTCGGTGCGGTCGGTGGCCATGCGCCACTGCCGGACAAGCTCGCCCTCGAGCTCAAAGAGACCAATGGTGGTCTGGGTGTTACCAACGTCGACGGACAAGAACATGGGCCCTCCCAAGTCCGATGAGTGTTGAGACCATTCTATGCCAGATGCGTCACGACAGATGCGGTGGTAGCTCGACGCGGGACCGATTCGCCCATCCGTGGCGATAAATCCTTCGCGCACACAGGCTCTCCATAGCGCATTGTCGCAGGATTTGGTACACTACCAAAGCTTGACTGTCTGAAGCGGGCATCCTGCCGCCCGTGCAGACAGATACGACCCTCGTCCTGGTCGGAAACCAGGACACAACGAAGGAGACCAAGAATGAAGCAAGGCATCCATCCTAACTACGTTGAGTGCACGGTGCGCTGCACCTGCGGCAACACCTGGAAGACGCACTCCACCAAGAGCGAGATCGTCGTCGACCTGTGCGACAAGTGCCACCCGTTCTACACTGGCACCCAGAAGCTCGTCGACACCGGCGGACGCGTCCAGCGCTTCTCCGACAAGTTCGGTGCCGCCGCTGCCGCCCGTCTCGAGGCTGCCAACAAGGCCAAGGCTGCCAAGGCCGCCCGCGCCGCCCAGCTCGAGGCCGAGCGCAAGGCCAAGGCCGAGGCCAAGGCTGCTGCCAAGGCCAAGCGTGCCGCTGAGTTCGCTGCCAAGGCGGAGGCTGCTCCTGCCGAGGACGCCGCTGAGTAACGCACGGCAACCATAGGTTGGTCAAAGAGGGGTCGTCCATCTGGGCGACCCCTCTTGTGTAACCAGAGATGCAGTGGCGCATTTGCCCCGTGCAAGACAAAAGGGTCAGACCCCTTTGTCTTGGCTCTAGACCAGCTTGAAACCGGAGTTCTCGCTGACGGGCTGCTCGGGTTCGTCGTCGTCAGCGTCAGCGAACATCTGCTCCATCTGACGATACTGAGACACGCGGGCCTTTGCCTGCTCGGGGGTCTCATGACGATACGAGCAGGAGCACTCGGCTACCACGATCTGCGCGGCCTTGGCCTGCAGTGCCGCCTCGTGCAGGGCGTCGGACTGCCCGGCGGCGCGCGCCTGTTCGATGACCTGCTTCATCTGGTCGGGCTCCATGCCCAGCAGGCGTGCATACTCCTGCTCGTCCGCCTTGAGCTTCTTCTCGTGCGCGTAGGCCGAAAGCGCGGCGTCACCCTCGCACATCTGCTGCGCCTGACGGTCGAACATGGCATCGAGCTGCGCGGGCGTTGTGTGCGTGCGCTGCATGAACTGCCCCGGCGTCAGGCCATCGCTCTGCAGCTGCTGCGTGAAGCGCATGCGAATCTCCTCGCGCGCCCGCTCCAGGTGCTGCGGCGGGATGGACTGTGCCAGGCGTCCGGCCAGCGCCTCGATGCAGCGGCCAAGCTTCTGCTGCTCGGCCATCTGCATGTTCATCATCTCAAGCTCGCGGCGCATGCCGTCGCGTACCTGGCTCTCGGTGCTCAGGCCCTCGAAGTTCTCGGACACCCATGCCGGGTCGGAGAGGTTGGCGAGAGACCCGCCCATCTCCTGCAGCGTCATGCTCAGCACGTAGTCGACGTCCTCGTCGAGCGTGTAGGGCACATCAACGGTGATCTCAACGGGATCGTACGAGGTCAGGGAGTAGTAGGCCTTGTCGCCAACCATCAGGGGCAGGGGCTTTTCAATGGACATGTATCCTCCTCGGTAAGCGGCACGGCTGCCGCGATTGTTTGAGATCGGAAGAGCACACGTCTGAACTCCAGTCACCCAAGTCTATCTCG
>CAMYZR010000052.1 GCA_947303905.1 uncultured Atopobiaceae bacterium | reverse complement strand
ATTGTACTACGCGCGTTCGGATGGCGAGACCCGCGCAGGGCATATCTCCGATTCAACAGGAACGCCGGGACGATGCCTACAGCTCGCCGTGCACCGAGAGGGTATCGGTATCGAACCCCTCCCCCAGCACGTTGGCACAGTAGTCCACATACCATTGGCGCGTGGCACCGTTGCCGCCATCCATCGCGGAGACGGAGCTTGCGGCCGCCAGCTCGTCCGTGTAGTCGGAGATCTTGTAGGCACAGATCCCGTGCCAGTCGAGCACGCGCTGCGTGACCGTGGGGATGAACTCGTAGGACTCAACCCGCGCGCCCTCGCCGTCCTTGACGAGGGACAGCTTGACCATGCCGCCCACCATGTTCGCCGCCCCGAGCTGCGTGGACACGAAGTTGCCCACCGACCAGCAGACCAGCATCTTGCGCTTGCCATCGTCGATGACCTCGACCGGCTGGATCACATGCGGATGCCCGCCGATCACCACGTCGACGCCGCAGTCAAAGAGGAGCTGTTCCCACCTCCGCTCGTCGTCGGCGGGCTCGTTCTCGTACTCCTCGCCCCAGTGCATGAACACCACCACGAGGTCCGCCTTCTTGTGCGCCGCCTTCACGTCGGTGCGAATGGTCTCATCGTCGGCGATCGACACCACGCGCCCATCGGTGCTTGGCTCGACGCTGCCGTTGAGGATGTCGGTGTAGTTGAGCATCGCTATGGTGAAGCCGTCCTTCTCGTAGTACCAAGGACCCGCCGGCGAGGTGCCGCCCACCGGGGCGATGCCGTCCCCATCGGGGTCAGCCGCGCCGATGACGGCCATCTCGGGATGCTCGGACGCCCAGTAGGCGAGCTCGGCGCGCACGCCGTCATAGCCGAAGTCGAAGGTGTGGTTGGTGGCCTTGAGCACGGCGTCGAAGCCTGCCGCCACCTCGGCGTCACCCACCTCCTGCGGGCTGTTGAAGGACGGATAGCCCGAGTAGGCCCACGCAGACCCACCCAGGATGGTCTCCTGATTGAGCACGGCCACGTCCGCCTCGGCGATGTCGTCGCCTATCTGGGAGAAGAGGTGGTCGTAGGAGTAGGTCCCATCCCCGTTGTCACCCGTGTCGATCACGCTTTGGTGCATAAGGACGTCCCCGATCATCATGAGCTTGACGTGCACCGGCTCGACCGTTGGTGACGGTTTCTCTTGGTCGGGCTTCTCCTCCGGCTCCTCTTCCGCCTTCTCGACAGGCGCCTCCGTGTCGTTGACGACAAACTCCTGCACCTGCTGTGAGTCCTTCTCGTGTGCACCGGCGTGCTGCGACGCATACTGGACCAGCGTGTTCGCAAGCACGCCGACCGCCACCAACACGGCAAGCGCCAGCGTAAGGAACGCGCGCCTGGCCCGACGCGTCTGGCGCCTTGAGGCATCTGTGCCCACTTTGTCAAGATTGGGTTGCTTGGTATCCACGTCACGACCTCCTTTCGGCTCATGATACGCTCAGTCAACCGGTCGGCTCCTACCAACGAGGCGCGCGACCGTCAAGCGGAAGGATGCCCATGCGATACAAGGCGGTCGTGTTCGACCTCGATGGCACGCTGCTCTACACCCTCGAGGACCTCTATCTGGCCACAAACCATGGCCTGGCGTCTCAGGGCCTCCCGCCGCGTACGCGCGAGGAGGTGCGGAGCTTCGTGGGCAACGGCTACCGCCAGCTCTTCAGGCTCGCCGTACCCGAGGGAACGCCCGACTCCGTGCAGGAGGCCGCGCTCGCTAGCTTCAACGAGTACTACCTCGTGCACAGCCAGGACAACACCGATCCCTACCCTGGCATCCCCGAGCTTCTCGCAGAGCTCGTCGAGCAGGGCCTCGCCCTTGCCGTCGTGTCCAACAAGGGCGACCAGGCGGTGCAGGACCTCATGTGCAGCTGCTTCCCCGGGGTCTTTGGGGCCGTCGCCGGCGAGCGTGTCGGCGTCCGCCGCAAGCCGGCGCCCGACACGGTGCTCGAGGTCATGCGTCAGCTTGGCCTGACCGCCGACGAGATCGTCTACGTGGGAGACTCCGAGGTCGACGTGGCAACCGCCGCCAACGTGGGCTGCGACTGCATCATCGTGACCTGGGGCTATCGCAGCGTCGAGCAACTGCTCGCGGCTGGGGCGACGACGCTTGCCGAAACAACCGACGAGCTGAGGCGCCTGCTTCTGGCTTAGGGGCGACTTCTGGCATTGCCAGAGCGTGCATATGCTAAGTCTGCGTATCAACTACTTGCAGCTTCCATGCATCTTGTCTATCGTGAATGAACCCACCACAATCGGTGGTGGCAACAACGGCAGAGCATTCTGCCCCTCGCACCGCTTGCCTAATTACACCAAGACGACAAACGACGGTGCCAGAGGGCGGGTATCATCTAAGCATGAGGTTTTAAACCTTCGGAGAAAGGACTCGACATGGGTAAGAAGGCAGCGGAGGCTCTCGACATCTCGTACGATCAGCTGGCGGAGTACTTGCACGTAAATCACTCCGTCTTTATGAAGGTCGACAACACCGTCTACTACCTGACCGACTGTAATTTCGAGGCTTGGCGCGCACAGGACACCAGCATTCGCAACCATAAGAACCATTTTGTGGACTGCAGCCCCTTGGTTCCGACCGTTGACGAGTTCCTCTCGCTGCCGTTCATCCATGGCAACACCATTGAGCAGGAGTTTGCTCACGCCACCTTCTACGCCTCCTTGGACGAGTAGGGTACGCGACAGACACGCAGACGCAAGGGCGCCCCTCCAAGTGAGGGGCGCCCTTTTCTCTTTGAACGTTCATCCCACTGGAGATACCGCCCGATGGCAGGGTGGGTGGCCGCCATCAAGACGGATTGTGCCTAATATGGGAACAGGAGATAGCAAATCCGAGATTTGGCCGCCTCGATACCCATTTGGGCAGGAAGACGTCACAGGACCACTCCTCAACCCTCACGGGCAAGTGGTATTTGGGCGGTGCACGACAGAGTGGAAAGGATGTGCCATGGACAGAAAGCTGCGCAACTCGTTGTCGATCGCCCTTGCAATGGCGATGGCCCTAACGTTAGGTGCCTGCGGCGCGAAACGCCAAGAAGAGGCAAGCAGCACGCAGCCCGAGGTCAGCGACACGAAGGTCGCTGCAGAGGTCGAGACGAGCGTGTATGAGGGAACGCTTCTCACAGCCCACGACCAGCATGTCGTAATCGCGGGCGAAGAGGGCGACGTGGAGTTCGTCACAAACGACAGCACCCTGTACAAGGCTGGCACAGAGGGCCAGATGTACCTGGATGACATCGTGTCGGTCACCTACCACGTCAAGGATGACGTCAAGTACGCCGATGAGATCGAGCTGGTCGAGCACATGGAGGATCCCCTGGAGTATGCCGGCGTGCTGGTGGACTCTGGCGATGGTTACATAACCCTTGTGAACAAGGGCCTCTCCGTTACCTTCACAATCGATGAGGACTCCTACATTGTGGGCGACCTGAGCCGTGGCGACGAGATCGAGCTCACGTACCTGGGCAACCTCAGCGAGTACCCGTACGCCAACGTCGTCGCCGTGGTCAAGGAGGTCGAGCTGCCCACGACAAGCACGGTGAGTGGCGTGGTCTCCGAGATCTCCGGAAACACCGTGCTGCTCGCGATCGATTCGGCACATGCGTATCGCTTCGCCATCACCGACAAGACCACGATCTCCGGTACCGCCAATCGCATTTCCGTTGGTGACCAGATCGAGATCACCTTCGAGGGCAAGATCGGTGACCAGCCCAACGCCATCAGCGTCAAGGTCGTGAAGAGCAACCAGACCCGTGCGTACGTCATCAACGGCACGATTGACAGCGTGGACAACGGATCGGTCACGCTCGACACGGGCAAGGCAAAGTACGCGTTCTCCATTGGGAAGAACACCAGGCTCACGGGAGAGAAGCCTGCCAAGGGCTACAAGGCGGAGATCACCTACACGGGCGACCTGAACAACAAGCCGCAGGCAAGCATCGTCTACTGCGTCAAGGACGCAAAGGAAGCGAGCAAGGCGGCCGCAAAGAAGGACGAGGAGAAGAAGCAGAACGCCAAGAAGGCCGAAAGCGCAAAGAAGAAGGACTCCAAGAAGCAGGACGCCAAGAAGTCGGACGAAGAGGCCAAGGCAGAGGCAGAGGCGAAGGCCCTAGCCAAGGCAGAGGCCGAGGCGAAGGCCAAGAAGGCCGAGGAGGCAAAGAAGGCTGAGGAAGAGGCCAAGGCGAAGGCTGAAGCCGAGGCGAAGGCGAAGGCCGAGGAGGAAGCCAAGGCCCAGGCCGAGGCTGAGGCCAAGGCGAAGGCCGAGGAGGAAGCCAAGGCCCAGGCCGAGGCTGAGGCCAAGGCGAAGGCCGAGGAGGAAGCCAAGGCCGAGGCTGAGGCCAAGGCTCAGGCCGAGGCTGAGGCCCTAGCCGAGGCAGAGGCAGAGGCCCTAGCCGAGGCAGAGGCAGAGGTCAAGGCCCAGGCCGAGGCGGAAGCCGCGGCGAAGGCCGAGGAGGAGGCCAAGAAGGCCGAGGAGGCAAAGAAGCAGGAAGAGGCTGACGAGCAGGCCGATGACACCGAGCAGCAGCCTGAGCCTGAGGATGATGAGACCACTCCGGAGCCCGCAGAGGATGAGACCACGCCGGAGACCGAGCCGGAGCAGCCGACCGAGCCCGAAGAGGGCACCGATGAAGGCCAGGCAACCGGTGAGGAGGAGACCACCGAAGAGGAGGCTGCGCAGGCCAATCCCGATATGGGCATCATCGGCCAGGGAACCATCATCGCTGGCGACGAGAAGGAGATGACCATCGAGATCGAGCTCAAGGACGGCACGAAGATCACGCTCAAGTATGACGAGAACACCAAGATCGCCGCTGGTTACATCCCCCAGAAGGACGACGTCATCAAGATCGAGTACGGCAACACGAGCATGCTCCTCAAGGACATCCAGCTCGTAAGCAGGCCCGAGGCATCCGAGTCCGACGAGGAGGCGGACGCAGACCAGCAGGCCGAGCAGGAGACCGAGAGCACTGACGAGGGCTAGGCGCACACGAGATGCTGCGGACCAGCTTGGGACAGAGCTGGTCCGCAGTTCCCCAGATCACGAGAAAGGAGCGGCCTCTTTCGAGGCCGCTCCTGCCATATCAACCCGCCAGGATGAGCCTGGCGTATCGCAGACCTGCGAAGCTAGTGCTTCCTGCGAATGCGCTCGAACTCCTCAGCCGTGAGAAGCTTCGAGTTCGTCCTCAGGTTTGCGGCCCAATGCTCGGCCTTGGCCAGGCTATCAAGCCTCATGACGACGTTCTCGTCATCGTCCACGACGTAGTAGGCCTCACGACGACGCGCGGCAATGTCGCCCTCGTCGTGATAGATGAAACCACCGGCAACGCTTTCAAGCTCGGCATCAGTGAGCTCGACACCCTCGGCGTCCGCCATCTCCTGGAGCTCTCTCATCTTCCTGTCATCGTCCATGGTTGCCCCTCTCTTTGCGTGTCAGGGGATACTTCCCCATCAGCAACGATTGCCCTTCGTCTTTGCGGTTCGGGACACTCCCCTAACCGCAAAGGTCACATCCGTATTCTTGCCAGTCATAAGTTTATACGCTGGCAATGTGTGATTGTCTCAGCGTTTCGCCTACGGCACAGGCAAATCGTCCCTTAGAGGTCCAGCGCACCAATCTCTTCGACCAGCTCGAGGAGACGACCGAGGCAGCGCTCCATCACCAGCCTGCCATGATCGCTGCCCTGATCGCCATGAGCCACCAGACGGCGAACCTGACGCATCCTGCCCATGAACTCCGCCTTGCGCAGGACGTCCTCGGGATCCAACGCCCGCTTCTCCGCATAGCGCCGCACCAGGATCTCCCACAGCTCGAGGCTCGTGTCGTAGGAGAAGCCCAGGTACTTCTCGGAAATGGCGTGGTCGATCTCGCCGAAGCCCACATAGGCGTTGTACACCGGGCCGAGCTCGAGCACGGGATTGCCATGGGCGAGGGTGTCCATGTCGATGAGCAGGGGCTCGTCGTCCTGCACCATGATGTTGCCGACATGGTAGTCACCGTGGATGAGCAGGTCATCGTCGTCAAGGGCGGCCACCAGGGCACGCATGCGCCGATAGATGCCGTCATCGATCTGGCCATCAAGGGCCGAGAGCTCATCGAGCTGGAGGTCGCGCGCACTGGGTATGGTATCGGCGTTCACATGCGTCTCGTGCATCTGCGCCATAATGTCCGCCATCGCTATGCCCGCCCGCTCTGCAGACCACGTGCCCGAGGCCACGAGGTCCGCAAGGGTGTTCGCATTGAGCAGCTCGTAGACCGCGCCGAAGCGGTCGTCCACGCGCACCACGTCATAGCTGATGGCCGTGGGAATGCCCGCCACAAAGGCCGTGCGCGCCAGCACGCGCTCGCGCTCGATGTCGGCCAGCGTCTGCTCGCTCGTGTCGAAGACCACCTTCACGATGGTCTCGGGATCCAGGCGATACACCGCTGCCTTCGCCCCGCGACCGATCTCATCGCAGCCATCGATGGAGACGCGGCGAAACGCCTTTCGAACCTCGAACATCTCTGAGAAGCCCGTCATTTCGAGCACCTCATAGACCGACGAACGCGCATTCACTATGGAAAGCTTCCCCGCCTGCCTTGCAAGGCGCAAGAAGACGCGAAGGCCAGCGCTCGACACGTAGACCATGTCCTCGAGATCCAAAACGAGCGGCGAGCCCTTGTGCCCCGCAAGGGCGGACTTGACGTCCTGCTCGACCTCCTCGGCGTTCATGGCATCAAGTCTTCCGGCCAGTCGGACGACCAGTGAGTTGCCCTGCATAGAAAAGCGCTCATTGATCATGATGACTCCTCACCAAAGACGCTCTTGATAAGCGAATCGTATTCCTGCCACGCCTCGGACTCACTCAGCCGCCGTGTCATCTCCGCCACGCTTCGGTAGTACCAGCGATGTGCCTCGGGGTCGCTCTGGTTGAAATATCTCCACATCGCGTCGCCTTCGCGCCTCTTCATGCGCGCGTAGGACCGCATGTTTGCGAGCTTGTCCGCGAGCCAGACCACGAGGATGCCGTCGTCGTCGGCCGCCGCCAGTCGTCCGAGCGACTCCTCCTTGCGAAGGCGCCACGACTGCGACTTGGGAAGCTCCGGATGCTTGTCCTCGGTCTCGGAGGCAACGAGCTCGGCCACTCGATCACCAAAGAGCTCGCGTATCTGGTCAAGGCTGGCTTCGGCATCCTCCACGGTGTCATGAAGCAGTGCGGCTGCCAGCACCTCTTCGTCCTTGGTTATGGTTGCTGCGATCGAGGCGACCTCGAAGGGGTGCAGTACGTATGGGATGGCATCCCCCTTGCGCAACATGCCTGCATGTGCATCCACCGCGAACCGCGCAGCATCATCAAATAGACTCATTACATCACCACTTTGCCATAATCCGCTAACTGGTAGTTCTACCCCTCAGGCTCTTGCGCCGTCTCACACAACACCGTCTTCATCATTGATTTTCTCAAAAGCAGAATGCCCGTTGCGACTGCCTGAAATGCCCGTTTTCAAGACACAAGCATATCTTTATGTTGGCATAGTACTGGCTCAATTAATCGGGTGTGCATAAAAAGGCACTTTGAGGATCGAAGCCCCATGCGCATTGCCTCGTCACTGCACCCCATCGATTCGCAGGTCCCTCACCGCTCGCTTCTACTGCACTTCTTAGGAGACGGGGATGGTCGTCATCACGTATCATGGGCACGCATTGGCACTTGCATATGCAAG